>CAJQOK010000201.1 GCA_905479905.1 uncultured Aliterella sp. | reverse complement strand
CGCCTCAAGCCAGAATTAGCCGCTCAGTTGTTTAAACAAGCCCGGAATCAAGCTAAAAGTATCGATCGCATGATTGCGGGATTATTGCAGGTAGCTTGCGGTACGGGCGCTCAATTGCATATTAAACCAACTAAATTAGATATAAACGCGCTTTGCACTGAAGTTTTAAGTTGTCAGGGCGATCGCGCTCAAGCTAAGTTTCAAACTTTAGAAACCGATCTTCCGGCGGATTTACCCTATGTCTATGCTGATAGCGAAAGGCTGCGACAGGTATTAATTAACTTACTAGATAATGCGATTAAGTACACGCCAGAAAATGGCACGATTCGTCTATCAGTGCTACACCGTACCAGTCAAAAAGCCCAAGTAAGTATTTGCGATACGGGGCCTGGGATTCCACTAGAGGCGCGCGATCGCATTTTTGAGGAGCGGGTACGTCTAGAACGAGATCAAACCCTTGATGGCTATGGAATTGGTTTATCTTTGTGTCAAAGCATTATTAATGCTCATTATGGGCAAATTTGGGTAGATTCCCCCCCTAGTGGGGGCAGTTGTTTTCACTTTACAATTCCCATTTATCCAGCCTGACGCAAAGCGGCGATAATCTGAAAATTTGCTTCAGGAAAATTAAACTCGTCTAATTCCTCTAAGTTTACCCAGCGAATTTCGTCGCATTCGATTGGCTGCGGTACACCATCTATATGCTGGCAATGATGCACAATTAATGTAACGTTTAAGTGCGCGTAAGTGTGGGCGATCGTGATTAGATGCTTGCCAACTTCAATTACAATTCCTAATTCTTCCCAAATTTCTCGTTTAATACATTCTTCGCTAGTTTCCCCGGTTTCAATTTTGCCGCCAGGAAACTCCCAAAAGCCGCCGAATACTCCGGTAGGGCGACGACGATCAATTAAAATCTGTCCTTGCTGATTCCAAATTACGCCCACACCAATAGTTTTTTTAATCATAAATTATTAAAACAAGGGCAGACAAAAAGTTAGTCTGCCCTTGTTTTAGAAAATTCAAACTTACTTTATTCGCTAACTTCTGATGCTTGCAAAGCTTTGTCAAAGGTCATTCTTTGTTCGGCGTTACGCAAAAAATAGCCGCTAATCATTGCGGAAGCTAAAAGCCTACCCAAATTTTCCCGGTTGGTGCTGATTGTGACATCAAAGTGTTCGGAGGGTAAGCCGCCCAAAAGCCCAACTATATTACGCTCCATAACTTGGAACACTTCACCAGAACTAGGCTTAGATAGCTGATTAATTGTTTCTGGATTCAGAGATTGGACGTAATGCCACAGCAAGTTAGTATTTTCTGATTCGCCGTTGAAAAACTCTGAGATTTGATTGGGTGAATTGCTCACTTGATGCCTCCGTTGGGTTTGGGCTTCCGTAGCTTAATTTGTTGCCTGGGTCGCCGAGAATTTTGCTTTGTGCTAACTAATGTAACAAGCTATGTATTGATTTGAAGTCGATGAAACCGAACCTATTTTGGGGTAGTTTCTTGCTTTTAGCCTTAGCTTGCCAGGTATTGATCCATATCGGCTTTACGCTTGCGGAGTTTAGTCAAAGCTTCGCGTTCAATTTGTCTAACTCGTTCGCGGCTAATATTTAGGCGATCGCCTATTTTTGCTAAAGTTAGCGCTTGTCCGTCGGCTAAACCAAAACGCAATATCAATACTTCTCTCTGCTGCGGTGTCAAATCTGCCATCAATAAATCTAAGTCGCTTGCCAAAGAAGATTGCATCACAAATTCTTCAGGAGAAGCGCCTGTATCTTCTAGCAATTCCCCAAGTTCCGTATCTTGGTTATCTCCCACACGCAAATCTAACGATAGCGGTAAACGCGCTCTTTCTAGATACTCTCTAACTTGCTTAGTAGTTAATTCTAGCTCTGTAGCCAGTTCTGCCGCCGTCGGTGCGCGCCCTAATTTCTGAGAAAGCTGGCGTTGAGCCTTTTTAATTTTGTTAAGCTTTTCGGTGATATGGATAGGTAAACGAATGGTTCGCCCTTTTTCGGCGATCGCGCGGGTTATTGCTTGACGAATCCACCAGTAAGCATAAGTTGAGAATCTATAGCCTTTTGTGGGGTCAAATTTTTCTACCCCCCGTTGCATTCCGATTGTGCCTTCTTGGATCAGATCGAGCAAGTCTACGTTGCGCTTAATGTATTTTTTGGCAACCGATACTACTAAACGCAAATTTGCTTCTACCATTTTGCGCTTGGCAAGTTCTCCGGCGGCGATGATTTTTGCCAGTTCTTCACTATCTTCTACATCGCTGGCTGTTGCCCATTCGTCTTGAGTTGGTTCGCGTCCATGTTCAGCGACTAACGCTTCTCTTACTACTTGTAAGGCGCTCGAACGCTGTACTTGCTTTCCGTATAAAATTTCCTGCTCGTGGGTTAGCAGGGGTACGCGACCAATTTCACGTAAGTATGTACGTACTAAGTCGGTGGCAGTCTGAGCGGTCTTCATAACGCTACTTTTTTATTATTAATGGGCTTGGCAGGAAAATGGCGCGCTTTATATTTCAATTTTTTACAGTCTTCTTGCAATAATTATGAATTATTGTCAACTCCGATTACAAATAATTTTTCATTAATTAGTGAACGTATACAGGTGGAGCGTCAATTATACACTAAGTTGCTTTTTTGTTTGGCTTA
This sequence comes from uncultured Aliterella sp., assembly GCA_905479905.1. Classification (GTDB taxonomy): domain Bacteria; phylum Cyanobacteriota; class Cyanobacteriia; order Cyanobacteriales; family Chroococcidiopsidaceae; genus Aliterella. The sequence continues at coordinate 5,079 of CAJQOK010000201.1, read as the reverse complement.
CATAGAATTTTACTTGTATTAATAATTGTAACATTTATGAAGATTTATGACTACTTGTTTTATGGGTATTTTGCGGGAAAGATGTAACAAAGTTTTCCTAGGGTGCGGTTAGTTGTAGAAGCCCAAGATTTGGGGAGTCTGTTGCCAAACCCCCAACAAATAACAGACGCGCTCTAAGCAACTAGGTTGCTGGAAACCTCGTTAAATTTTTCTACTACAGCTATTTATTAAACCCCCGCAGCAATACTAGGCTGTAAGTAGTCTTGTAAGGCTTTGACATCTAAAGGTGTACTTTGCATGGAGCGAATCGCCGCCGCCGTCGCTTTAGCGCCAGCAATGGTAGTAATAATCGGGATTTTGTAAGTTATGGCGGTACGACGAATTAACCGCGCATCGGTTTGAGCTTCTGAGCCGGAAGGTGTGTTAATAATGAGTTGAATTTTGTGGTTTTTCATCGCGTCTAAGACGTGGGGGCGACCTTCATGGAGTTTTAGGACTAATTCAACTTCCTTTAAACCATGCTCAAGCAACGTGCGGCGCGTGCCATCGGTGGCTAAAACGTGGAAGCCTAGCTCAATAAATTCTTTGATGACGGGAACTACCAAAACTTTATCGCGATCGCTCAATGATACAAATACTGTGCCGCTTAATGGTAGTACCTGTCCTGCGCCTAATTCACCTTTTGCAAATGCCCGTCCAAAGTCGCGGTCAATGCCCATTACTTCCCCGGTAGAGCGCATCTCTGGCCCTAAAATTGTATCAGTTCCAGGGAATTTATTAAAAGGTAACACGGCTTCTTTAACAGCAATATGGCTAGGTGTAGGTTCACTCGTAAAGTTGAGCGATTCTAAGGTTTTGCCGGACATGATTAAAGAGGCAAGTTTTGCTAAAGGTACGCCCGTTGTTTTTGATACAAAAGGTACAGTACGCGAGGCGCGGGGATTAGCTTCAATAATGTAGACTTGGGGGTTGTAGCTGTGGGCATTGACAACGGCAAACTGAATATTCATTAAACCAATCACATTTAATGCTTTGGCTAATTGGGTTGTCCAGGTGCGAATTGTCTCTAAAACGGCTGTAGGTAGCGAGATAGTAGGTAAAGAACAAGCCGAGTCGCCGGAGTGAATTCCTGCTTGCTCGATATGTTCCATAATGCCGCCAATTACTACTTTTCCGGTGTGGTCGGCGATCGCATCTACATCAACCTCGATAGCATTTTCTAAGAACTTATCGATTAAAATTGGATGGTCGGGTTCTACTTGCACCGCATAAACCATGTACCGCTCTAATTCTGCGTCAGAGTAAACAATTTCCATTGCCCGACCGCCCAAAACGTAGCTAGGACGCACGACTACGGGATAGCCGATTTTTCCGGCGACAACTAAAGCATCGTCAAAATTACGAGCAATTCCATTAGCTGGTTGAGTAATCTTTAGCTCGTTAAGAATCTTGTCAAAACGTTCGCGGTCTTCGGCTGTATCTATAGAGTCGGGAGAAGTTCCCCAAATTTTGGTTGTGGATAAGGTATCGGCATTTTCCGCTAAATATCTCTGCAATGGTAAAGCAAGTTTTAAAGGAGTTTGACCGCCAAATTGAACAATTATCCCAATGGGGTTTTCAGCTTCAATGACGTTGAGGACATCTTCTTTAGTAAGCGGTTCAAAATACAAGCGATCGCTAGTGTCATAATCAGTCGATACAGTTTCAGGGTTAGAGTTGACCATAATTGTCTCAAATCCCGCCGCTTTGAGGGCGTAACTTGCATGACAGCAACAGTAATCAAATTCAATTCCCTGTCCGATTCGGTTTGGCCCACCGCCTAAAATCATTACTTTTTGCCTGTTTGAGGGTCTAACCTCCGATTCTTCCTCGTAGGTGGAATAGTGGTAAGGGGTCAAAGCCTCAAATTCGGCGGCGCAGGTATCTACAGTTTTATAAACCGGAATCACCCCTAACTGCTTGCGATAAGTTCTAACTTCGTCTTCTGTTGTTTTGGTAGCAAAAGCAATTTGGCGATCGCTAAATCCTTCTCGTTTAACTGCATACATTTTCTCTTTTGTCAACTGATTTAACGGCGTTCTTTTGACAAACTTTTCCGTCTCGATCAAAATTTGCATTTTGTCCAAAAACCAAGGATCGATGCCTGTTAACTCATAAATTTCCTCTACACTCATCCCTAAAAGCATCGCTTGACGCACAGCAAAAATCCGTTCGGGGTTGGGAGTTCGCAATTGAGGGCGGAGATGTTCGCCACTGGGTAATTTTTCAGGGCGATCGCATCCCCAACCAGCGCGCCCAGTTTCCAGACTCCGCAAAGCTTTTTGAAACGACTCGTTAAAGGTGCGTCCAATTGCCATAGCTTCGCCTACAGACTTCATTTGCGTAGTTAACACAGGTTCAGAACCGGGGAACTTTTCAAAAGCAAACCGGGGAATTTTTGTAACTACATAGTCAATAGTTGGTTCAAAAGATGCGGGAGTTTTTTTAGTAATGTCGTTAGTAATTTCGTCTAGGGTGTAACCTACCGCCAACTTTGCCGCAAACTTAGCAATGGGGAAGCCTGTAGCTTTAGTAGCCAACGCCGAAGAACGAGAAACGCGGGGATTCATTTCAATGACAATTACATCGCCATTTACCGGATTAATTGCAAATTGAATATTAGAGCCGCCCGTTTCTACGCCAATTTCGCGGATAATTTTAATTGCCATATCTCGCAAGCGCTGATATTCTTTATCTGTAAGGGTTTGAGCCGGAGCAACAGTAATTGAGTCTCCGGTGTGAATGCCCATCGGATCGAGGTTTTCAATCGAGCAAATAATTACAACGTTATCTGCCAAATCGCGCATTACTTCTAATTCATACTCTTTCCAACCCAGTAAAGACTTATCAATTAAAATTTGGGAAACGGGGCTGGCATCAATCCCTACTTGAGCCATTTCTTCAAATTCTTCTTGGTTGTAGGCAATACCGCCACCACTACCACCCATAGTAAAGGCTGGACGAATAATTAAGGGGTAAGAGCCAATCCACTGCGCTACAGCCTTTGATTCTTCGACCGTTGACGCTGTACCGCAAGGACACATTGCTACCCCAATGCGATCCATTGCTTCTTTAAATAATTGTCTGTCTTCAGCTTTTTCGATAGCTGGCAATTTTGCGCCAATCAATTCTACTTTGTACTTTTCTAATGCGCCACTTTTTGCTAAAGCCACAGCTATATTTAGAGCCGTTTGTCCGCCCATCGTGGGTAGTAAAGCATCGGGACGTTCTTTAGCAATAATCTTTTCGACAAATTCTGGTGTTAGTGGCTCAATATAAGTGCGATCGGCGGTTTCCGGGTCGGTCATGATGGTTGCAGGATTAGAATTGACCAGTACCACCTCATAACCTTCTTCTCGCAGTGCTTTGCACGCTTGAGTCCCAGAATAGTCAAACTCGCAGGCTTGTCCAATTACAATTGGCCCAGAGCCAAGTAGCAAAATTTTATGGAGGTCGTCACGGCGGGGCATAGTAGTTAATTCGTAGTACGAATAGGCAAATCCTGACTATTTTAAGCGCCTAATGTAATTCTCGTTGCTACTTATTTATCATTTTTGCAATTCATATTGTGTACGGGCAGGGCGCACCTATAAATACGCCCCTCGGTTAATTAATTTTTGCCATTGCCGACAAACCCCAAGGTGAGGCTGTCATGAGCTAAAAAGTGGGCTAGATGATAAGCTCGTTCTTCGGTTTTGAGTAAGATTGTTTCGTACAAATAACGGGTAGCGCGATCGCCTAAACTCTCGGCTTGGGTAGCTTGGCGGCGAATCAAGGTAATCATTGCTTGTTCAGCAACTAAGTTGTGTTCTACCATTGCTCTACAATTGAAAACTCCGTCTTCTTCTGGCTCGAAGCAACATAGTTGAGCTAATTTATTAAAACTTGCCACAGGTACGCCCCCAATGCCGTCTAAGCGTTCGCCAATATCATGAACGTGAGTTTGTACTTGCTCGTAGCTTTCCCCAAAAAACTGATGCAGCATATAAAATTCTGCACCTTCAACAACAAAATGGTGCTTTTGGTACTGCAAATATAACGCTTGAAAACTTGCTAAAGCTACGTTTAAGCCTTCACAAACTGGCTCAGTGACACTGCGCTCTAGCATCACTGGATTGTCGTAAACCTGACCGAAGTTGCGTAGTTGGGTTTGAGATTCTGACATAGTTATCCTCTCTTTTGGGCAGCGTCTAAGTGATTTGCGACTGCACAAAAATTTATTTAGCAATTAACACTTATCATTTTACGCCCAACCCAGGCGATCGCGCTGTCTCCGCTAATACCGCTAAATCTTTTTACAATCTTTATGAGAATTATTTGCAATTAGTGTATGCTAATAAAAAAGTATCAGAACTGCGAATCTTGTACTTTTGCTACAAAAAATGTTTTTCATCTTTGGAGATAATTGTCAGTGAAGTTGCCAAGTTGTCAAGCCGCAAGCGTAATGGTTGAAGTAAGTTGGGCAGATAGGTGGTACGTTTATAAGCGCCTACAAGAATTAGCTATTCCTTGTACTTGTGCAATTGACCAACCTTTGCAAGTGCAAATTACCAATACTTCGGCAGCTATTCAACTTTGGAGCATTTCTAGACAATTAAATGCTTCTCGGCAAGAATTGGTGAAATGGTTAGAGCATTGCTGGTAGCACTTTTAAAGATTCTTGGTTGTAGTTAAAGATAAGGAATAAAATTATGAGTAGAAAAGTAGCAAGTTTCAGCATTGAAGGGCGATTTCTTGGTTTTGAAGTAGAAGACAATAAACCAAAAAAGCTGATAATTGCAACCTCTGACGGAGAGTGTACGATTAAGCTTGCCAAGGCTCTAAGGTATAGTTTTCAGTTGCGTTTGATACCGGGTGACTGGGTAAAAGTTTCTGGAGAAAAGCAGCTTGATAGCAAAACTTGTAAGCTGAAGCTAAAAGCCGATCAAATTATTCCCAGCACGGTTAGCCAAGAGCCAACCAGTGCGATCGCGACCGCCGCTAAAGGGCAAGAAACGATATTAGTTTGTCAAAAGTCTAGCTGTATGAAACGAGGCGGGA
>CAJQOK010000200.1 GCA_905479905.1 uncultured Aliterella sp. | reverse complement strand
GCTGAACATGGCGGCCTTAATGAAAGCTATGCGGAGCTCTACGCGCTCACTGGGAACAAACGCTGGTTACAGCTCGCAGAAAGGATCCGGCATGAAGCCGTGCTCGACCCACTTGCGCGCGGTGAAGATAATTTGCCGGGCCTGCATGCAAACACGCAGATTCCGAAAATAATCGGGCTCGCGCGCCTTTACGAACTCACAGACAGACAGCCATACGCTGATACGTCGAAATTCTTCTACCGAACGGTTCAAACATTCGGAAAGAATTTTGAGGTTGTCAGTGGCGGATTTATTGATATCTACATGACCTTTAGCTGCTGGAGGTGCAGCCAATTTTCGCATATAAAAATCTGGCGCGGCAAATAAGCCACCTTTTTCAGCAATAGCCAAAACTGCCATAGAGCCATTTTGACCGTAAGCAACTAGGTTAGTTCCTTCGCAGGGATCAACAGCAATGTCAATTTCAATTAATTCATCTGGGTTACAGTATGCTTTAGCATCTTCGCGGGTACAAATACCTACTTCTTCGCCGATGTACAGCATAGGAGCATTATCGCGTTCGCCTTCGCCGATGACAATGCGACCCCGCATATAGATTTTGTTCATCCGTTCGCGCATAGCTTCTACAGCCACTTGGTCGGCAATATCTTTCTCTCCTTTACCCATCCATCGAGCGCTAGCGATCGCTGCTTGCTCTACTACTTCGAAATCTCTAGCCCTAATGTATTTTCCACGAAGTCTGTCCTCTAAACTACCGATGAAGTTTGGCGATTTCAGTCTTCAAGTCTACCAAAGCGCGGCTACCACTTATAAAAAGTATTAACTAATCCTGTGTTAAGTTTTACTGCTAACTAATTTTTTCTTTAGTAGCAGGGCGATTACTTTAAAATTTAGATGTAGCTATTTTCTAAAACCATGTTAAATTTTCTGGGTCGCCACCCTGGGCGCATCAAAGCCAACGTAGAAATCTATACTTGGCAAACTTGCCCTTACTGCATTCGCGCCAAATTGTTGTTGTGGTGGAAGGGTGTAAATTTCACTGAATATAAAATCGATGGCGATGAAGCAGCTAGAACCGCAATGGCGGCACGTTCTAACGGTAAACGCAGCGTTCCCCAGATATTCATCAATAACCGACATACCGGGGGCTGTGACGACCTCCATAGGCTAAATTCTCAAGGTGAGTTAGATACATTACTTGCCCAAAGTGCCTAAACAAAGTGGATAGTCAAATCGCCGCACCTTACGAGCAACACAAATATTGGATGCAACAGGCGGTTTCTCTTGCCCAACTAGCGGGAGAAGCAGGAGAAGTACCTGTAGGGGCGATCGTGGTTGATGATAATAACAATGCGATTTCCCAAGCCCAAAACTATCGAGAACGCCACCACGACCCCACAGCCCACGCAGAAGTTGTAGCTTTGCGTTTAGCTGGTCAATACTTGCATTCTTGGCATCTGAACAATTGCACGCTTTACGTTACTTTAGAGCCTTGCCCCATGTGTGCGGGTGCTATTATCCAAGCACGGATCAAATTGCTAGTTTATGGTGCAGACGACCCTAAAAGTGGCGCTGTGCGTACTGTTAGCAATATTCCTGATAGTGATTGCTCTTACCATCGCTTAGAGGTGTTAGGAGGCATCTTAGAATCTAATTGTCGCCAGCAATTGCAAGCATGGTTTGCTCAAAAAAGAAAGTGCAGTTAATTACCCATTACCAATTACCAATTACCCATTCCCAATTCTTAAAGTGTCCTCATCAATCGAGACAATTACGATTAGAAAATTTAGGTTTGAATTAATCTAGTTTAAGCCCGCAGCTATCATGATGACGCAAATGGAACCCCAATCTCTAAACACTCCCAAAACTAGCCCCGATGAAGAAGTTGCTCTCTCTGCGCCGATTATTTCTAGAGTTTCGCCTTGGTTAGCACCATTGGCGTATTTTTTCGGGTGTCGGGTTATTTTACCGTTGTATTTTGGCAAAGTTGCAATTTCTGGACAAGAAAATTTGCCGACTACAGGCCCGGTTATTTTGGCTCCTACTCATCGCTCTCGTTGGGATGCGGTAGTTGTACCGGGGGTAAGTGGTCGCCCAGTAACGGGTCGAGATTTAACTTTTATGGTGTCTGAAAACGAAGCTTCAGGGCTTCAAGGTTGGTTTGTCTGCCGTTTGGGTGGTTTTCCTGTCAATACTGACCGTCCATCAATTCGCACTTTGCGCTATGGCGTTGAGGTACTTTTGCAACAAGAAATGCTAGTAATTTTTCCTGAAGGTAATATTTTTCGTGATGGCTCTGTTCATCCCCTTAAACCAGGACTTGCTCGTTTAGCTTTGAGTGCAGAAACTACTCATCCTGGTTTAGGGGTGCAAGTTGTACCTATGGGGATTAAATACAGCCAAAGCTATCCTCAGTGGGGAAGTGATATTTCTATTTGCATCGGTTCCCCGCTAAAAGTGGCAACTTACAATCAGGGTTCGGTAAAGCAAAGGGCTAAACAATTAACCACCGATTTAGAAAATGCCCTTAAAGCTTTGATTTGAAATTTGGTTACAATAGGAACTAATCAAGTATTAATTAAGTCTTCTTTTGGGAAACTTTGACAGATAAAGCAGATTTGGTAAAAGCACCAATGAGAGTTAAGATACCCAAAGTTTTAATTGGTTCGATGTTCTCTCTGTACTCAGTTACGCCATGATATCTGCTGGAACTGTTCGCTTTTCGCCCCGTTATGCCTGGTTAACTTTTTTATCGTCGGTATTAGTTTTAATTATGCTAGTACCAGCTAATGCTCAAAGTGCGAAACCACAGCAACCGAAAAACTCTAATCAAACTCAACCAATCAATCCCACTAGCCCAAATGTACTTAGTCCCGATGCCCAAAACAACAGCGTATTGAGCGTACAAGGCGGACAACGTTTGATGGGCGAAGCAAGTTCGGCGGTTTCGGCTCAAGACTATCCTTTGGCTACTAAAAAGCTCCAAGATGCCCGTCAGGTCTTTAACCAAGTATCGAATTTTTATCAAGAATTAGCTACTAGCTTTTCAGGTATTGATAATCGTCTTGCGGACAGCCAGCGCAAAAAAGCCTTGGAAACTGCTCAAATGCGCGATGATGCTACCTACCAACTAGCATTGGTACATCGGGCGCAAAATCAACCAGAACTTGCCGTACCTCTATTAGTTCAAATTATCCGCAGTCAAAACCCGACGCGAGACTTGGGCAAAAAAGCTTATCAACAGTTATTTGAACTAGGGTTTGTCGATGCTCCTTTTCCTGCTAGTAGTGGTGCTAGCAATCCAAGTAGCGATCGCCCAGCAAATCCACCCAATAAGTAGTTAAATTAGAAAGTAATTGAGCCGCAATATATTATAGGAACTGTAATGATTAGCCCGCAGCAAGTTGAGGAAATGATTAAGGTGCGTCTTCCCGATGCTCAAATACAAGTTCAAGACTTAAAAGGCAGTGGCGATCACTATCAAGTTACAGTGGTTTCATCCCAATTTGTGGGTAAAGGACTCGTACAACAACACCAATTAATTTATCAGGCGTTGAACCAGGCTATGTCCTCAGAAGCTATCCATGCTTTGGCAATAAAAACTTCTATTCCTCAAGCTTAATTGTTTCGCACCAAGCCCTTTACAAAATAACAACAAAACTATGACTCCAGAAGTACAAACAAAAATTGATAATTTGCTCAAAGATAACAAAATCGTTGTCTTTATGAAAGGTTCTAAATTGATGCCTCAATGCGGATTCTCTAATAATGTCGTTCAAATATTGAGTACGCTCGGAGTACCCTTTGAAACTGTTGATATTTTGGCAGATAATGATATACGTCAAGGAATTAAAGAGTATTCCAACTGGCCCACAATTCCCCAAGTTTATGTCAATGGTGAATTTATCGGCGGTTCCGACATTTTAATTGAAATGTACCAAAAAGGCGATTTACAGCAAATGGTGGAAGTTGCTTTAGCTTCTTAAAAGCAAGTCTTTCCTCAAGATTAAAAATCCCTGAAACTTTTTACAGTTTCAGGGATTTTTGATATATTAAAAAATTTTAATAAATTTTGTTCAAAAACATATTTAATAATAATCCGATTCAGCTTCAGTTTCCGTTTGAGGGAGGGGTGTTTCAAAGTTGAATGGATCGTAAAGAAATCGCGTTGCTTCTTCTTCTAGACGATGAATTAGATAAGGCTCAAGTACGTTAGTTTGGCGCAAAGCAGCTAAGTAACCATCTAGAAACAAGCGCAAATCGTCAGAGCGATAACCTCGTTGCCATAATTCAACTAAAGCATCGGTTACTCTTTGATATAAACGGATAGTTTGAGTGTCTTGAAGCATAATTAAAAACTGAGTAGGAGAATATTAAGTAGTGCATGGTGAAAATTTAATCACTTTTTTAGTTGATTGTTTCACATGGGCGGCAATTAATCGAGGCAATTACCTCTATTAACACCTCAACTCGCCTAGGGATATAGCTAACCCCAGTAGCTAAGTAGAGCGATCGCAAGCGGTCTAAGTCTATTGTAGTCAAATACTTCTGGTTATAAAATATATCTACTGGGTTAGTCTTAAAGACGATTTATCAAAAGTAGGCATAAAAACCTTCAGCAGTAAACTTATATTGAAGTTTCTGCCTAACTGGGTACTGTCTAGGGGTAGCTAAGGCAACAATTTTTTGAGTGTGGCTTTGGGGATTTAACCCTCTAGAGCTAAAGAACTTGTTTTTAGCTCTGGGTAAGCTCTAAATCGATCTTGGCAATCATTTGCTTACCTTCGTTTAAAAGATACTCTAAAAAAGTGCTGGCAACTACAGACAATTGTTTGGTAGATGGGTAAACAATATACCAATGGCGTTGAATGGGAAAACCCTCAACATCCAAAATAGTTAATGGCCCTTTTGTACCTTCAAGAGCTAAAACATGGCGAGACAATACCGAAACTCCTAAGCCGCCGACGATCGCGTGTTTGATAGCCTCATTACTCCCAATCTCCATCTCTACATTGATCTCGCAACGATTTTCTGTAAAAAACTGCTCTACGGCCATCCGCGTTCCCGATCCCGCTTCCCGGATGATGAAAGGTTCTTGAGCAAAGCGCTGTAAGGTAATATTCTTTTCGCCAGCTAAGGGATGATCTGATGGTGCGATCGCAACTAAAGCATTTTCTAAAATTGGGCGCAGATTAATATCCAATCCTTCGGGTGGTTGTCCGAGAATATAAAGATCGTCCACATTTTCACTCAAGCGATCTAGTACCTGTTTGCGGTTAGTGACTTGCAACGCAATTTTGATGCCGGGATAACGATGGCGAAACTGTCCTAGCAAACGTGGCACAAAATATTTAGCAGTCGTAATTACAGCTAGGCGTAGATTTCCCTGTTTTAGTCCCTTCAAATCTGCCAAAGTCATTTCTAACTGAGACATTTTTTCGGAGATATCTTTACAGACGCTTAAAACCTCCTTACCTGCATCTGTAAGGTAAATGCGCTTGCCTATTTGCTCAAACAACGGTATTCCTACCGC
>CAJQOK010000199.1 GCA_905479905.1 uncultured Aliterella sp. | reverse complement strand
CTATCTAGTTTCTCTTTAAAGATAGCTTCTATTTCTTCATAGGGAAGATCGTACGGATAAGGGTAAACTTGAGCGTTAGGATTGCGACGATTAATAAATAATTCTCTAATTGCTTCATCATCAGTAGGATGAGCCAATATATATTTTTTTAATTCCTTACGAGTCATTTGCTGAAAATCAGGCTTCGTCATTTTGATTAAACTCCCAGCTTCCATTTTCAAAAAGGGTAATTTCTAAACTTTCTTCTTTACCAGCAACTATAAAAATATATTTGTACGTGGAATCGTATCTAAATAGCCAAATAGGTTGTAGCAGGTTAGAAAGTAGCTGGCATAAAAAAATAGCCGTGTCTTTTTGTTTTTCACTAAGCAATTATTAACTCCTAAGACGAGAATATGACAATAAATGTAAATTTAATATGTTTTATTTTAATCCAACATAGCTAATACAGCTTTAGGCAACAATTTGTCTTTAAACCAGATGATTTTTGCTGGAACATCAGTTAAATTTACTCCAGCTTTTTCTAAGTTCAAACGTTCAGAAATAGCTAGAATTAAATCGTCTCTTTCCGCACGGCGCACTTGAGAAAACTTTTTTTGTAGATATTCTGGTCGCCAATAACCAACTATTTCTAGTAATAAGCTGCGCCCGTCAGGATGTACTAATCGAAAATCGGGAATCATGACGCTACCAGGAATCGGAATTAAGTCTACTTCCCTCTCTAATACCCACTCTGATTTTAAAGATTCCCAGCGACTAGCAAAGGCTTCTTCTAACATACTGTCGTAAGGTTTACCTGGCGGATAATGAGATACTAAACCGCAATTAGAGTCAAGGCTAAACTTTCCTGTTTTCCAATTGTTAGTGTAGAAATCACGGGTTTGTAAGGTGGCGCTAAGACTCCATTTTGTAACGTGCAATAGTGCGGGAATCATTTTTGCGATCGCAAGTCCATACCTCGTACTAGGCTTAAATAAGCTAGTCGCCCCATCTATAGTAATTGTAAACCCATGATCGGCATCCCCTTCTATATAAGCCATCAATTGAAACAGTTTCAAATACCGAAACAGCAGCTTATACTCTCCCGGAACATTGCGATGAGCATTTAATACTAATTGACTAGCACGATAAAATACTCCCTGTACTTGCGACAGATTATATTTATGCAACAATTGCTCTGGTGTTGGTTCTTCAAACTCCATCAAAACCTTATTTTCTGCCAAGTCTGCGTAAAGTCCTTCCCGAATGTGGGCAGGTATTACTTCTCGTTCTAATTCCTGACTAAGTTGCAAAGCCAACGTATCCAAAGTTTGATAGCTTTGAGGAGAACTTGGAACACTCAACGCCGATAAACTAAATACTCGCTCTCTTAATATTGGTGGTTCTAAAGGACTAACAACCTCAAACTCACACGCACTTTTAAGTAAATGAGCAAGTCCCCTTTTAAAGCGATAATCGGGGCTATCTCCTTCCAATTCTTGCAACTGATTATCTAATTGTCCTTGAGTACCGCCCCGTGCTGCTAAAAAACAATCAATCAATTCTCTAGCGACAGCTAAAGTTTGCTCATCAATCTTCAGTCTTTTTGGGGTTATTGTCTCCCCATTTAGCCGATGAGTCAGCAACTCGCTTGGTAACATGATTATTTACTCCATACAACGGTACAATTTCTAGCTGTTTTGGCTCTGGTGGGGGTGGGAGACGTAGCACCGCTACGTCTCTACGTTGTTGTTCGCCTCGCCGCCGCTTAGATGTACCTTCTTCGCTGGTATCTTCTGCTATTACTTCATACATTATCGCCAATTTATGCTCGTCTCCTTTACGCAGCACCCGTCCCAACCTTTGCACGTATTCTCGCGCCGAACCCGTACCAGATAAGATAATCGCTACACTAGCGGCGGGTACATCTACCCCTTCATTTAAGACGTGAGAAGCTACTAGGGTTTTATATTTACCTTCTTTGAACCGCGTTAAAGTCTCGTGACGCTCTTTTACGGGGGTTTGATGGGTAAGGGCGGGAATCAAAAATTCTTGGGAAATCCGGTAAACGGTAGCGTTATCGGCGGTAAAAATTAGCGTCCTTTCGGGGTGGTGTTGGGCGAGGATATTGCTCAAAATCCGCATTTTGCCGTCTGTACCTAAAGCAATTTCCTTTGCTTCTTTGTGGGCTAACATCGCTCTGCGTCCGGCTGTAGAGCGCGCGCTGGCTTGAACGAACATTTGCCAGCCTTTGAGACTTCCTAGGGAGATTTTTACATCTTTTAAAAAACTATTGCGCTGTTCGATTAATTGCTTGTATCTTTCTCTTTCTAAATCTGAGAGTTTGACCTTAATTTGGACAATTTCATGCTTGGCTAAAGCGCTTCCGGCTAGTTCTTCCGCCGTCTTGCGATAGACTTCTTTGCCAATAAGTATGTTTAAGTCTGCGTGTTTGCCATCGGTGCGTTCGGGGGTTGCAGACAATCCCAACCTGTAAGGCGCGATCGCATATTCGGCAATAACTCGATTAAAATCTGTAGGTAAGTGGTGACACTCATCAAAAATTAGCAATGCGTAACGGTTTCCTAGGGCTTCAGCGTGGATGGCGGCGCTGTCGTAGGTGGAAACTAATATAGACGTGCGATCGCGCGATCCTCCCCCCAGTAACCCAATCTCTGCGTCGGGAAATGATACCAGTAATTGAGCATACCACTGGTGCATTAAATCAATAGTCGGTACTACGATTAATGTGCTGCGTGGAGTCGCTTGCATTGCTAATAATGCTAAATAAGTTTTTCCGGCGGCGGTAGGAAGCACCACTACACCATTACGCCCCGCTTGTTTCCACTCTTGTAACGCCTCGCTTTGATGGAGATAAGGAACTCTATCCATACTAGAAACAAGTTCTAAAGTCTCAAAAGCTCTAGCATTATCAATAAAATCGGTTTTTTCCCCTTGCAAAGCTTCGATAAAAGCTCTGTAATAAATAGCAGGGATGCGAAACTTCTCAACGCGATCGTCCCAAGTGGCATAATCTAGCCAAATTTTACCTTTAGGTGGTGGATGCACAATTAACGTGCCGCGATCAAAGGATATTGTCGGAATTCGAGCCATTTGAGCCAATAATATTTTAGGGCAGATTTATATTTCCAGTCTAAAGATTAATGGTTTTTTCGGAAACTGTACTGTTGTAGCTCAAATTAATGTAATAATTTATACTTTTGATTAAAGATACCTACTACTTTTGATAGATTCCTTGTTGAAAGTGTACTCAGGGAAGATTTTTTAAGGAGACAATAATTAGTTAGCGATCCCTCTAAATTGCGTTTTGGGGAAATTGTTTAACTAGCCGCTCATGCAATCCTACAGTTCTACGCGCCAATTTTGATGAAACTAGATCCCCTAAAAAGCATTAAATCTCATAGAGCGTGGATTCCGTATTTTGTGTTAGCGATCGCGCTAATATTTACTGGTGCAACTGCTTCCTACGTGACAACGACGGCTAAAGCTAAGGATAAATTACGCTTTGAAAATACCGCCGAACGTGCAAAGCAGGATATTCAAGTTAGGTTTGAAACTTATATTACCTTGCTCCGGGCTAGTAGTGGTTTATTTGCAGCAAGCGATCGCATTAGCCGCTCCGAGTTTACGGCTTTTGTTAACAGATTGAGATTGAAAGAGCGCTACCCCGGCGTGCAAGGAATAGGATTCTCCTTAAGAGTACAGCCAGGAGAAAGAGCCGCCTTAACAGCAGCTTTGCAACAGCAAGGAATAAACAACTTTAATATTCGTCCAGATTTTGCCCGTAACGAGTATCACGCAATTATCTATTTAGAACCGTTGGATCGACGCAATAGGGCGGCAATTGGCTACGATATGTTTTCTGAAAAAGTGCGCCAAGCTGCGATGATTCGCGCCCGTGATACTGCCACACCCACCGCTTCAGGAAAAGTCACCCTAATACAGGAAATTGGTCAGCAAAAACAAGTGGGTTTTCTACTCTATGTTCCCGTTTATCGCAATGGCACAATCCCCGACAATGTAGCCCAAAGACAAAGAGATTTACTAGGTTTTGTTTATAGTCCGTTTCGCGCCAACGATTTAATTCAAGGTATTTTTGGAGATGACAAGCATCCAGAAATCGACTTGGCAATCTACGAAGGGAAAGATATTAGCCCAGAAAATTTGCTGCACAACGCTAAAATTGCCACAAGTAATCCTAATTATCAACCATCTTTTAAACAACAATCAACTATCGATATTGCTGGGCGCACTTGGAGCATTGTATTTAGTTCCCGTCCAGAATTAGAGTTAAATTCCGAAACTAGACTTGTACCTTATATTGGATTTGTGGGCATTGCGATCGCACTTATTCTATTTGGCGTAACGAGAAGCTTAGTTGTTGCCCGTAATGCTGCGGAGAAATCCTCCGAAGAACTCAGAAAGAGCAGCACTCGGTTAAGATTTGCTCTAGATGCGGCTCAATTAGGCGATTGGGATTTAGACCTTGCAACCAAAATCGCCAGACGAAATCTTCAGCACGATCGCATATTTGGCTACGATACTTTACTCCCCGATTGGAGCTACGAAATATTTTTAAGTCGTGTGCATCCTGACGATCGCGAATATGTAGATCGCCAATTTCAACACACTTTAGCGACAAATGTTGATTGGGAATTTGACTGTAGAGTAGTTTGGGATGACAGCAGCATTCATTGGATTTGGGCTACAGGTAGCGTTTATCACAATAAAGAAGGCAACCCTATTCGCTTAATTGGCATCGTTAAGGAAATTAGCGATCGCAAATTACTCCAAGAAGCGCTAAAACAAAAAGTTGTAGAGCAGGAAGTATTATTAGATTCTATTCCCGCCGTAGTTTTTTACAAAAACTTGGAAGCAAAATATATTGCGATCAACCGCCGGGGTGCGGAAATTATTAATCAACCAATTGCGGAAATTATTGGTAAAACTGATCATGATTTCTTTCCCCAAGACCAAGCAACAGCATTTTATAATGATGATCGCCAAGTGATGGATTTAGGTAAACCCAAACGCAGCATAGAAGAACCTGTAACGGGCGCTGATGGTAAGACAATATGGGCAATAACTTACAAAGCTCCTTACTTTAACTCCCAAGGAGAAGTTGCAGGCTTAGTAGGAATTACTATGAACATTAGCGATCGTAAACAAGCGGAGATCGAACGCGATCGCTTTTTTACCTTATCCCTCGACTTGCTGTGTATCTGTGGGTTTGATGGTTATTTTAAACGCATAAATCCAGCCTTTGAAAAAATCCTCGGTTATACTTCAGCAGAAATACTTGCTAAACCATTTCTTGATTTTGTTCATCCTGAAGACGTAACCGCAACAACAGACGAAGTAGAAAAACTGGCTATAGGTAAGCCTACTAAGTATTTTGAGAATCGCTACCAGTGCAAAGATGGTTCCTATCGCTGGTTAGCTTGGACAGTGTTTCCTGTAGTCGAGGAAGGATTGATGTATGCTGCCGCTCATGATATTACGACACGCAAAGCCATTGAAATCGAACGCGAACGACTCTTAGAGAGCGAACAAACTGCCCGTGCTACAGCCGAAGCCGCAAATCGGATGAAAGATGAGTTTTTAGCCACTCTTTCTCATGAGCTTCGTACCCCTTTAAATGCAATGGTAGGCTGGATTCAATTGCTGCGTACTCGTAAGTTTGATGAAACTACTACTGCTAAAGCCTTAGAAACCATAGACCGCAATACCAAGTCTTTACAGCAATTAATTGAAGATATTTTAGATGTATCGCGGATTATTACTGGAAAAATCCGCTTAGATTTTGCTTATATATCACTGCAACCAATTGTAGAATCTGCCCTTGAGACAGTTCAAAGTGCAGCCCAAGCAAAAAATATTCGCTTAGAGTTTTATGTAGCACCAGAAATTAATCGAGTCCAAGGAGATTCTAGCCGCCTGCAACAAGTTTTATGGAATCTGTTATCTAATGCCGTCAAATTTACGCCCAAAGGCGGACGAGTTGAAGTGCGATTAGAAGTCTATAATTCTCGCGTCCAAATTAGTATTAAAGATAGTGGACAAGGTATTAGTCCAGACTTTTTACCTTATGTATTTGAGCGTTTTCGTCAAGAAGATGGGACAACGACAAGAACTTATGGCGGTTTGGGACTAGGTTTAGCAATTGTCCGTCATTTAGTCGAACTTCATGGCGGAACAGTAAAAGCCGAAAGTGAAGGGATAGACAAAGGATCGACTTTTATAGTAACTTTGCCTATTAGCTCGGTAGTAAGTACGGTAAAAGAAGTCCCGCTACAAATGCCTGTAGTTGCTACTGACGAACCAATTTTTTGTTTACCGTCCCTAGAGAATTTACGAGTATTAGTTGTAGATGATGAAGTAGATGCGCGAGAGGTAGTTAGTGTGGTATTGCTAGAGTATGGAGCCGAATTAAAAGCTGTAGCTACTGCTGAAGAAGCATTGATAGAAATTACTCAATATCAGCCTCATGTACTGGTAAGCGATATCGGAATGCCAGGAGTTGATGGTTATACGCTAATTCGGAAAGTCCGGGCGCTTACGCCAGAACAAGGGGGGAAAGTTCCGGCTTTAGCTTTGACGGCTTACGCTAGAGCCGAAGATCGCAAAAAAGCGTTACTTGCAGGGTTTCAGTTGCACGTCCCCAAGCCGATAGATGCAGCAGAATTAGCGGTTGCGATCGCTCGTTTAGCCGGAAGAAATGTATAAGCTAAAGAAGATCGTAAAATCTATGTTTCTTGTGAATACTCTAACAATTGGTAGTTTTTTCTCAGGTAAACAAGTATGGGGTGCAAAAGATGCTCCCTAGCAGTTTCGTTGGCTTGATGCTGCTCGTTAGTGTTTGAATCTTCCAATTGATAGACTGCTGCTACCTTTGCAACACGGCGGAAATAATAACTGTAATAGTAGTTAAAGCAAAAGCAAGATTTACTACTTGATTAGGCACTTTTTGGTAAGCATCTATAAAATTATTACCAATTACCAATTACCAATTACCCATTACCCATTACCAATTACCCATTACCCATTACCCATTACCCATTACCCATTTTTTTAAATTACAGCCCTGCAAACCATTCATAACCTTGGTCTTCCCAATAACCTTTAATCGGCAATAACTTCTCAACTAAAACTATGCGTGTCACCCATTTACTTTGTTTATATCCGAGTTTAATTGGCGATGCCAAACGCAAAGGCGCGCCATTTTCGACGGGCAAAGGTTGACCGTTTTTTTCATAAGCCATCAAGGTTTGAGGATGCAAAGCCGAAGCTATATCCCAACTTTCGTAATAACCATCCGCCGATTCAAAATAGACGTAGCGGACGTTTGATTTAGGTTTAGCAAGCGCAACAATATCTCGCAATTGTAACCCGCCCCATTGGACAATTGCCGCCCATCCTTCAACGCAGACATGACGAATTATCATTGATGTATGTGGCATCTCTTGAATATCTGCCATGCTTAAACTTAAAGGATTATCAACATCGCCTTCAACCAATAACCTAAATTTTACTGTGTCAATTTTTGGCGTAAACCTATAACTATTAATAATCAAAGCTTCCGGTTCAATGGCACTACTGCTAAATTCTGGTACAGGCTGCTGGGGATTTAATAATAATTCTTCTAATCTTTGATTTAGCGGCTCAAAAGCTTGCCCAACAACTTCCTCAAATAACCTGATTCCACACCCACTTAATAATAAGCTGAGGCTAGAAAAACCTGATAATTGTAAAAAACGACGACGTAATAATAGGCGATCGCGTTGCATCGGTTCCATAATATACTACCAAAACATTGATTCTTGTAAACGCGAACCGCCAACCTTTAGCCCTAGCAGAGAATGAACTACAGCAAACACAATTACTATTGGTACAGTGGTAAAATGCACAATCCGTAAGGCTTGCCAATCGCCAAAACAGTCCACAATCCAGTAAAATTGAGCAGGCTTATACATACCCGCACCACTAAATATAGCTAAGAGCAAAATAGGAATAATTGCTGTATACGCCAACCGATGCCAAGCGTAGTTTTTTCTTTTTTGATTGTTACTTACTTGCAAAGCTTTAACATCTTTGCCGCTAACAAATCTATGCTTCCAGCGTCGAGTTATTGCAATATAAACCCCGTAAAACAATAAATTAAGGGCAAACAACCACATAGCGGCAAAATGCCAGTGTCTACCCCCCGCCAGCCAACCACCGAGGGCAAATATGGGGGGAATCTGCAACCCGCCGCGCCCACCAAATACCGGATTAGCGTTGTAAATTTGTATACCGCTCGTCATCATTAACAGCAAGCTAACTAGGTTAACCCAATGAAATACTTTAGCAAATAAAGCTTGATGTATGGGGCGCAGAAAGGGAGAAATAGAGGAATCCATAGATTTTGGTTAACCAGAAATATTTTAATATTGTCTCAAAAGTGCGATCGCCTCCCTCAATTGTAAAATAGTTACAACGTGCGAAGTCTTACTAAAAAAAATGCCGCTCAAAATCATCGAACACTTTGATAGTAGTTTTACCCTTGCGCCTGAAGCTCAGGCGGCTTTGTTTAGCTTATTACGTGGTGAATCCTTCCTTAGCCAACTATCGGCGCAAATAGAGGGCAAAACTGTAGAGTTTACCGAGTTGTTGTTTCAGCCTGTACCTTATACTACAGCGACACCTAAAGGAATGCCAGCAGAGTTTGAAAAGTACCACGCCGACGCAAATTATATTATTATCAACGTCCCGCCTAACTTTATGTTTCAGGCAAAAATCTTTAAACCCAGTCGCCTTTGTGCAATTTACCGCCGATTAGATCATGACAACTGATACTCCTAGCCTTGTTAGTTTAGAATATATCCCGTATCTAGATGAAGACGGTCAATTACCCGCACAATTTTCCGGAAAAGTCGGAGTTTACGCCATTTTTGACAAAGATAAAGTGTTGCAATACGTGGGTTATTCCCGCGATGTCGATCTTAGCTTGAAGCAGCATATAGTTCGCCAAGCAACAAAATGTTACTGGCTTAAAGTCCATTTGAGCGATCGCCCCAGCCGAACTATTTTAGAATCTATTAAAGATGCTTGGATAAGCGAAAATAGTACAAGTCCCGCCAGCCTAGCATCTGAGGCTGCACAATGGACAGATCCTATTGATGCTACTCTTACAATGACGGCGGAAGAACAAAGTAGTTACAAGGCGGGTGACGGATTAATTCAAGATAAATTGCTCAAAAATATTGCTCGTCGAGTAGAGCAAGAGATATTAGCACAACTGAGCGATCGCGGCTTAAAAATGCCAATACGTTTCAATCCTAAGCTTAAAGAAAAAGGTTTACTCGATTTAAAGCAGTAGAAATATTTAAAGCTACCTCTATATTCCCTTGTTAGCCTAGGATTTAAACCCTAGGCTAACTGCTTTCTAGTAAATATTCAAACAGTTAACAATTTTGTTGTGACACTTTAAAAACAGTCTATTAATTTCCAATTTATCTTTATAAAAATGTTAACAAAAATATGTTTTTGCAGAAAAATTTTAACAACATTGGAAACTTTTTAAACATTTATTCGACTATAAAAATATGAACATGAAAACACTAACACTTATGAAATCATTTCTTAAACAATCTGTCAAGCTTGCTGCCTTATCTGCTTTATTAATTGTTCCAGTATTATCCGCCCAGTCAGCTTCAGCAAAGCCTTTAGGCACTAGAGCTAGTTACTTAGGCGCAGGAATTTCTACCGGGGTTACTAATGGTGGACAAACTGGAGATGCGGCAACATTCGGCGGTAATATTCAAGGGCGTTTCGCAATTCCTAATACACCAATTTCAGCGCGGGGAGCAATTTTATTTAGCGATGAAACTAGCGCGATTATGCCAATAATTTCCTACGATGTTCCTATTACTAATAAAGCCAATGCCTATGTAGGTGCAGGCTACTCTTTTGTAGAAGCAAATGGTAAACCAACACCTTTAGGTAACAAAGATTCCGTTGTGCTAACTACTGGCTTAGAAAAGGAAGTAACTAGAAACATCATGTTTTACACAGATGCCAAATTAGGTATAAAAGCTTATGAAAATAGCCCAGCATCGGCAGTAAGCTTCCAAGCTGGTGCAGCTTATCGATTCTAATTTTAGGTTTGGTGAGGTTCAATTAAATTAAAGTTGGGTTAGTTTGGTCATCAAGTTGGCAAACCCCAACTTTTTATCGTGTTAAAATTGGGGTATTCCTCATAATACCGACGGATTTACCGGAGATTGAACAGCCGACTGGGGTGTTTGTAATTCTACTGGTGCGGCGGTGAACGTTGTAGTCTTAAAATCTCCCCTAATCAAGTGCAATGGTAAAGTCCTCTATTTCTACTCCTACTGCGTCGCGTAAACCTTCTAAAGTTGAAGGTTTGAAAGAACGTAGTAATTTTTTGCGTGAGCCTGTAGCTACTGAATTAAAACAAGATACAACGCATTTTTCCGAAGACGCAATCCAAATACTCAAGTTTCACGGCTCTTATCAGCAAGATAACCGCGATAATCGCGTCAAGGGACAAGAAAAAGATTATCAATTTATGCTGAGAACCCGCAATCCCGCAGGTTTTGTACCTCCTGAACTGTATTTAACTCTAGATAGGTTAGCCGAAGAATACGGCAATCAAACGCTTAGAGTTACAACTAGACAAGGCTTTCAAATGCACGGGATTTTGAAGAAAAATCTCAAAAGTGCGATCGCCGCCATAATAAAAAGTATGGGTTCGACTTTGGGCGCGTGTGGCGATGTCAACCGCAATGTCATGGCTCCCCCCGCTCCCTTTAAAAATCAAGCAGCCTATCAGTATGCTTGGGAATACGCTGATAATATTGCTCAGTTACTCACGCCGCAAACAGGCGCATATTACGAAATTTGGCTCGATGGCGAAAAAGCAGTTAGCGCCGAAGAAAACCCCGAAGTAGTCGCCGCTCGTAGCCGCAACGGTACAGGTACAATTATTCACGATAACCCAGAACCAATTTACGGTACATACTATATGCCCCGTAAGTTTAAGTGTTCGGTAACTGTACCAGGGGATAATTCCATTGATTTGTATTCTCAAGACTTGAGTTTGGTAGTTATTACGGGTGAAAAGCAAGAGTTATTAGGCTTTAATGTCTTTGCTGGTGGAGGATTGGGGAGAACTCACAACAAAGAAGAAACCTTTGCGCGGATGGCGGACGAGATTTGCTATGTAGCCAAAGAAGACGTTTACGAGCTAATTAAGGCAATTGTCGCTACTCAAAGAGATTATAGCGATCGCACTGACCGCCGTCACGCCCGTTTAAAATACTTAATGAACGATTGGGGCGTAGACAAATTTCGCGCCAAAGTTGAGGAATACTTCGGTAAAAAACTCGCTCCCTTCCAAGCTTTACCAGA
>CAJQOK010000198.1 GCA_905479905.1 uncultured Aliterella sp. | reverse complement strand
GTAATTCTTGCCGCAGTTGGGTAGAAGCTTCATTATTAGCTTTGACAGACTCTTGTAATTCTTGCTCCGTGCGTGTCATCCGCTCATCGCTGGCAACAATTGACCTTTCTAATAAGGCTTCTATTCGGTCTAGGCGATCGCTTTGTGAATTAATCATTACTCAGATTCTCTTTCAATTTTTGATTGGGCAACTTCTCCCGAATGGCTAAAAAGTCACTTGACTATACTAAGTTTAGGCGATAGGAAGATCAAAAATAGCGATCGCTATTTTTTCAAAGCAACATTAAAGTTTGGCAAATTCTGCCGGATTTTGGTCGCGCCGATGTTTAACTGGAATGGGTGTACTTTGTCCATTGCCTGCCAAAGCGGCGGTTGTTTCTAAAGACTCTCGCAGTCTTTTCGCTGCATAGATTGACATATCTCTGGGTACATTAATGCGATCGCGCAGATATCGCAAGGCGACATCCGATCCTGGTGGTGGCGGACAAGTTTGGCTAGTCATCAAGTTAGTTAAAGTACAACGCAACGCAACATCCATCAATGCGTCATTGGCAGGATTGACGCGAATAATGTTGGTACGGTGTTTAATTACACGGTAGAGCGCCTCAGTGCGAGAATTTTCTGGTTCGGGGAAAGTGGCATCAGGCAAGCCATCCCAAGAGCCGCTATCAACTCTAGCTTTATTAATCAGCATTTGAGGCTCTCCATTTTCCCAACATCCTCCCATTTGAGGCGGCAAATCGTGGGCGTGGGTGTGAAAGTCGCTTTGAGTACCTCGGTAAGTTGGTCTGCTTTCCATCGCTGCAAACCAGTCAGCTAGGCGAGGATTTTCTTCACGCAACGAGTAGCCTTTGTAGTAGTACAAACTAGCATTCATGCGTTCAACATAGGGTGTAAAGATGACATCCACTGTCCCGAAATCCTCCAAAAAATAAGGACTTGGCGTAGCACCAAGCGCTGCTTCTACCTTAGCCGCCATGTTTATAAAGCGACTTCTGCTTTCTTGCTCTTGTCGCGCCGACCTTGGCGGATTGCATAACCACATACACCACTCTCGAAATAACCGCCGCTCTAATTGCCGTAGTGGTAGCACTGTGGGATGTTTCATACTTAGTCCCAAGGGTGCGTAGACTTGCTCTAAAGCAATTAAAATATCATCACTTTCAGTAATAATGCGACCATCTAGTTCAACGGCGGGTAACATTCCTGAAGGTACTTTGCGCTTGTACCAGCTTTCTTTTTCCCCATAACAGAACATAGTTACTTTTTCTACGCGGTAAGGAATTTGTTTTTCCTCTAACCACAGCCAAATTTTTTGACAGTAAGGACACCAAGCATGATTGTCTCGGTATAATGTTACTCGCACTTCCGACTCGCTGCGCCCAAATAGACGCAACCGAGATTGAGCATTGGTTAACCCATTAACAGTATCAACTTCATAGTTAGCAAGGGCTTCTAGTTCTGTCCAGCTTAAAGCGGAAATAGTCATGAGGCGGTTGTTGTCCTGAAGGTCAAAGCTATTATTTTACTCTTTTCCATCGGTTCAAGGTGGCTTGTAGCTGTCGATACTATTGCAAGTAAACTAGCGACAGATGATTAAAACATTGTTTTAAACTAAGACTGTATTTGACTGCTCAAAATTACAGCAATTAAAGGACTAAAGATATGAAAGCTGCGATCGTTCATGCCTTAAATAGTCCTTGGGAGATTAGAGAAGTTCACGCCTGAACCTGATGCTAACCAAGTATTAATCAAAGTTGGCGCAAGCAGACTGTGTTACACCGACGTACACATTACTAAGGGCAATATTCCGACGCAATTTCCCCGCACTTTAGGACACGAACCCGTTGGGGAGATTGTGGCAATTGGATCAGGAGTAACATCAAGACAAGTAGGCGATCGCGTAGCTAATGGTGAAGTCAGATTTAGAGCCGTAATCACTGATATGTAGTATAGTTTTTGCGAACGGCTAGTTGTAGCTGGTCAAATTTACTAAATAAGGAGCAACTGATGAGCAATACAATCTTGGTTACTGGTGCTACAGGTAATGTAGGTAGTCAAGTCGTACAACAGCTAGTTGCTTCTGGGATAATGCCACGAGTAGCAGTACGTTCAATGAATAAAGCAGAGTCACTAAAAAAAGCTGGCGCTGAACCTGTAGAGATGGATTTAGAGCGCCCGGAGACGGTTCAATCTGCTTTGACGGGAGTAGATAAAGTTTTCTTAGTCAGTCCTTTTGTGCCAAATATGGTTGAACTGACAGCTATTTTGATTGAAGCAGCAAAAAGAGCAAATGTTCAACAAATTGTTAAACTCTCCGCCTTAGCACAGCCAGGAATTGCTTTGAGTAAGTGGCATTGGGAAATGGAAAATGCGATTATTTCTTCAAATATTCCTTTTACTTTCTTGCGTCCTAATGGATTTATGCAAAACTTTATCAATGCAATGGCAGAGACTATTAAATCTGACAATGCTTTTTATCTAAACGCGGGAGATGGTAAAGTTAGCTTCGTTGATACTCGTGATATTGCCTCAGTAGCAGTAGCGGCTTTAATAACTAGCGGACACGAAGGGCAATCTTACACTATTACAGGCGCGGAAGCTTTGTCTCACGCTGAATCGGCATCTATTTTGTCTCAAGTTTTGGGTAGAACAATTAATTATATAGATGTTCCTGAAGATGTTGTACGTCAAGGAATGCAAGGCGCAGGGATGCCAGAACCAACAGTCAACGCCTTACTAGAATTGTATGCTAGTTATAAAGCAGGACAAGCAGCGACGGTATCGCCAGTCGTAGAGCAAGTTACAGGAAAGCAACCTATAAGTTTTGAGCAGTTTGCCAAAGATTACGCAGAAGTTTGGCAATAAGTAAATAGCGATCGCACCTACAATGTTTGCTGCCACAATACGGCCTCTACAAGTAGCTGCTCAATTAGTGGAGTTTTACTATTAGTATAGACTTCGCGATCGCACCCAAATTTTTGAGCCAATTTCCGCTTTAAAGCTTCGTATCTCTGCGCCGCTTGGGGGTTGTTTCTTAGAAAGTCTCGAAACAAAATATGTCTTTCCCAAAACTCGTTATTTACTAACACTGCATGGATTTGATGAGTACGAGGCATTCCTTTACGAAAGTAGTGTCTTCCAGGAATCCCCAACTCGCCGTGATAGCTGTAGCCAATGGCTTCTAGACTAGAAACTTGCGCTGGTAAAGGCGGTATTTGCTTTAAACCTAAGAGCATATCAATTACAGGTTTAGCCGCTAATCCTGGTACGGAAGTGCTGCCAATATGCTGAATATCGGTCATAGTGTCGCCTAAAGCCAGCAGAATTTGTTTTTTTTCCTGCTCGTACTGATTAGACCAATTAGTATTGTAATCAACTATTATAATTGGATCTTTACTACACATTATTCTTCTTCAATCGCTGCATCTCGATCTAAAATCAATAAGTCCCGCAATCCATTAGTATCTAGCTCCGTTAACCATTGTTCCCCCGCGCCTACGACTTGCTCGGCTAGTTCTTTTTTGCTTTCAATCATGGCATTAATTTTTTCTTCTAACGTACCAGTACAAACAAATTTATGCACTAAAACATTACGTTTTTGACCTATTCTAAATACGCGATCGGTTGCTTGATTTTCTACCGCAGGATTCCACCAGCGATCAAAGTGAAAAACATGATTTGCTCTAGTTAAATTTAACCCTACACCCCCAGCTTTAAGGGAAAGAATAAAAATCGGCGGCGCTTGCGGATCGTGCTGAAAACGGTCAATCATTTCTTCTCTTTGCGCCTTTGTAGTGCTGCCATATAGAAACAATACTTCTCTATTTAGCTGCTGTTCTAAATGTGCTTTTAATAACTTTCCCCACTCGGCAAATTGAGTAAAAATTAAAGCGCGATCGCCTTCCGCTAAAACTTCCTCTAACATCTCCTGCAAACGCTGCAATTTACCTGATTTTTTATCAAAGTCGCTAGGTAATATATTACTTGCTTTCGCTGTTCCTCCTACCATCGCTGGATGATTGCAAATTTGCTTTAACTTCACAAGTAGCGCTAAAATCATTCCGCGACGCTGTACCCCTTCCGCCGATTCTATTTGT
>CAJQOK010000197.1 GCA_905479905.1 uncultured Aliterella sp. | reverse complement strand
GGCAATTTGAATCCCAATCCCCGAAAGTTCCCCAGAAGTTTCTACTTGCAAACTCTTAAATTCTTCTGGATCCATAAAGCGAGTATAAGGATCTTCAAGCTTCTCTAGCATTTGGCGGATGGCTTTGTAGGCATCCTGTTTATTTGTATAGGTGCGACTTAAATATTCTTTACGGACATTTTGCCAATCTACTTGATTAAATGTGCCGTCTACATAACTGCGATCAATAACTTGCCAAACTTCATCTACTAATTCTTTGGGACTTTCCTTAAAAAAAGCCTTACCCGGTGAATAAATGCCAGAAACATTAACAGCAAATGCCGTTAACATTGCTGCGGTAGCACCTATAACAAGCCCTTGTTTTGAAATTGCCATAATGACTGCTGTAACCGGAGAAAAATATTTGTATTTCTTGTAAGTACGCCTAATTTAACACAAGTGGCTAACAAGGGCTTGCGTAGTAACTCTTAAGGATCGATCCAGCGCTCATCAGCTTTAATTAAATTAATCAACTCCTTAACTCCTTCAGCTTCGGGGACTTTTTTAATTTCTTCTCTACCCCGATACAAAGAAATATAACCTGGTTGCTTGCCTACATAGCCGTAATCAGCATCCGCCATTTCGCCAGGCCCGTTAACAATGCAACCCATAACGGCAATATCTAAACCTGTTAAGTGTTTGGTTGCTTCTCGAACTTCGTGCAGCACTTCTTCTAAATTAAACAAAGTTCGACCACAAGAAGGACAAGCAACGTACTCTACCATTGTTTTTCGCAATCCCAAGGCTTGCAGGATGCTGTAACAAACGGGGATTTCTTTTTCTGGTGCTTCGGTAATTGATACGCGGATAGTGTCGCCAATGCCATCGGCGAGTAGTGGCGCAATCCCCGCCGTTGACTTGATGCGTCCATACTCGCCATCTCCCGCCTCAGTAACGCCCAAATGTAAGGGGTAGTCCATCCCTAATGCGTCCATACGTTGGGCCATTAAGCGGTAAGCAGCAACCATTACCGGGACGCGGGAGGCTTTGAGAGAAATTACGATATTGCCAAAGTCTAACGACTCGCAGATGCGGATAAATTCTAGTGCCGACTCTACCATACCTTCTGGGGTATCACCGTAGGTAAATAGCATTCTTTCAGCTAAAGAGCCGTGATTTACACCTATTCTCATTGCTTTACCGCGATCGCGCAACGAAATTACCAATGGCGCTAAGTTTCGCGAATTTTGTCGCCAATCTCATCAAAGTCGGCTTGAGTATATTCGGTAGTTTTTGGCTTTTCAAATACATAAAGTCCTGGGTTGATGCGGACTTTATCAACGTGCTTGGCAACTTCTAGGGCAATTTTCATGCCATTATGATGCACGTCAGCGACTAAGGGGACGCTTTGATAAGTTAAGGCTAATTTTTGCTTGATTTCTGCTAAAGCCTTAGCGTGAGCCATACTTGGTACAGTAACACGGACAATTTCGCAGCCAATTTCATGCAGGCGACGAATTGCGGCTACCGAGCCATCTATATCTAAGGTATCTTCGTTAATCATCGACTGCACCACCACTGGGTAGCCGCCGCCAATGGTAATATTACCAACTTTGACGCTTCGAGTTTTGCGGCGGTGGATGGTGGTATCTAGAGGCTGATGAGTTGCTGGTGTCAGGGTTTGCATAACCTGTAGGGGATAAATGGGGGTAGGGAAAAAACCACCGACAAGCTAAGTATCTTGTCCCGTTAAGATTTTAGCGCGAACTTAGCGCCCGAAAGTAAAAATTTCCGCAAAACTAGGATAGGGGGGGAATAGGTGAGAAATTGCCTCTATTTTTAGTTTTTGAGCGATCGCTAAAGCCATAATATTAATTAATTCCCCAGCTTGAGAACTAATAATTGTCGCTCCGAGTATCTCCCCATTGCGACGCATAACTATTTTAAAAATCCCGGTAGTTTCTTCTTTTAATTGAGCCGCCGCCACATCTTTAAAATAATGTGGCAATACAACGACATCCTTTTCATAAATTTGTGTTGCTTGGTTTTCAGTAAATCCTACTTGAGCAATTTGAGGATTTGTATAAGTTCCCCAAGGAATACTTTGATAATTAACTTTTAATTTTGGCAGTGACAAGGCATTGTTTACTGCGATCCTTGCTTCATAATTACTAATATTAGCGCCGGAATAACCCCCAATTACATCACCACAAGCGTAAATTTGAGGATTTGTAGTTTGTAGCCAAGAATTTACATCAATACCCCGCCTATGCCATTTAACATTTACGGTTTCTAGTTGTAAGTTTTTGATATTAGGCTCGTAGCCAACGCAAGTTAATATTTCATCAGTTTCAATCGCTTTATTACCTGCTTGAATCCACTTTTTACCCTCAATTTCCTTAACTTGGCTGACAGAGGTGTCCGTCAGTACCCTTACTCCGTCTGCTTCTAAGATAGCTTGCACTAGGTAAGATGTATCCGCATCTAAACTAGATAAAACTTGCAAATTTTTAACAATCAAAGTAACATTAAACCCTAAACGATTTAAAATTTGCGCCCAAGTAATACTATCGGGATTACCACCAATAACTACCCAATTTTTTCCAGCTTTCGTTACATCTAACTGCTGTCCAATATTGGCAGAAGTAAAGTAGTTATGAGTTTCTAATCCAGCTTTTGGAATTGTACCAGTAGCAATTAGATAAGAATGGGCGCTAAGTATACGACTATTAACTTTAATTAGTAATTTTTGGCTGCTAAATTCTGCATTACCAACAATTACATCTACTCCCAAAGCTGCTAAAACTGTTAAAGAATGTTTTTCCTGGATATTAGCAATGACATTTTTAATCCATTGGCTAACTTCTGCCCAACTAAGAGAGATTTGATAATTAGGAGGAATAAAAAATTGCTGTTTTACTTGCCTTAGCTGACTTAAAGCATAAGGAAAAAGTAAATTAAATAGCGTTGTTTCGTCAGGTTCAATCAAGGCAACTTTTTTGTTTTGCTCTATCGCCCTACTAGCTGCATAACGTCCGGCTAAAGAGCCACCAATAATTACTAAGTCGTAGTCCGCCATAGGTTTAGTTATAAAATGGCGCTAATTAATTATAGATTGAGCGATCGCCTTTACCAACTGCTCGTTTTCGGCTTGCGATCGCACTGCTACTCGAAAATAGTAATCTCCAAGTTCAGGAAAACTCAGGCAGTCGCGGATTAATATCCTGTGCTGCTGCAATAAGCGTTGCTGAAGCTCCTTTACGGGGCTAGTAGAGTGTACAAGTAAAAAGTTAGCCGCACTCCTCATGGGTTGCAATCCGGGCAGTTGAGCCAACGTTGTAAATAGTTGCGATCGCGCGCTTGGTAGCCAATCCCAAGTTTGCTGTTGAAAAGCTGTATCTTGAATAATTGCGATCGCCGCCGCCGCCGCTAAAGTGCTTACAGACCAAGGATCGCGGCGCTCTTGCCAACTTTTGAGCCTGTCGGGGTGAGCAATGGCATAACCGATTCTTAGCCCTGGTAAACTATAAAACTTAGTTAGCGATCGCAAAATTATTAAATTGGGATATTTTGCCACTAGCGGAATCAAACTTTGCTGCTCCCCTGGCGGCAAAAAATCCATAAAAGCCTCATCCACCACCACTAGGGCAAATTCGTCTAAGTAGGGCGCAATCGACTCTTTGAGAAATAACTTACCGCTAGGATTGTGAGGATTATTGAGCAATAGCCCCCGCTCCAAAGGGGAGTAAGAGTGGAGGCTTGATTGCGGCGACAACAGAAAATTGCGACCGCACGTTAAGTAAGGATCTAGCCCTTGATTAGCCTCAAAGATCGAAAACGGGTAGACATTAGCCTTAAAAGCCTTAAGACTGCGCCAGTAGTCCCCAAAAGCTGGAGTAACTAAAGCCGTAGCGGCTAAGGTTGCTAAGTCCCAGCCTGCCCAGGTAAGTAATTCTGCCGAGCCATTACCCGGCAAAATCCAATCTGGAGGTAATTGATGCAATTTACCCAAAGCCGTGCGTAACTCCCGATAGTCTGGATCGGGATAATGGCTAAGGTTATCGAGATTAGCAGCGATCGCCGCCATCGCACTTTTAGGCGGCCCTAAAGGGCTAATACTGGCAGAAAAATCGATAATTGCATCTGTTGGGCAGCCAGCTATAACGGCCGCCCAAGCTAAATTTCCTCCATGTCCAGGCTGAGTCAAGCTTTTAGTCGTCTCCCTTGGGTGCTACTTTCTCTCTGAACAATTTGCCAGGGGAAAAAGCTGGAACTCTTGTTGCTGGAATGCTCATCTTTTCGTTAGTTTTGGGGTTGCGTCCTTCGCGTTCTTTGCGATCGCGTCTTTCAAAGGAGCCAAAGCCTACTAGAGTTACTTTGTCTCCTGTAGATACCGCGTCAACAATTGAGTCTAAAGCGGCGCTAAGTACGGCATCTGCTTGTTTTTTGGTTACATTAGCTCTGTCTGCTACTGCGTCTACCAATTCACCTTTATTCATTATTAATCTCCTTAAGAACTACAGGCAAAATTTCACCTTGTGGGATAAATAAATTGAATTTAACTCACAATGGCTGAAACTTCTGTACATTCGATATTTCAATGAATCATTCTAAGGTGCGATCGCCTGATTTGGATCGATGAAACCTTTAAGATATATGGATTTGGCGACTTCTTTTGTAATTTTTGCTTATCAATGCTGAGAAAAAGCCCAATTTTGCCGCCTAATCAACATTATTGCCTTAAAGTATGTTATTATTTAAAACTTTTTGAGCGAAACCCTTAATTGAGACACAATACTTAACTATTCAATATGAACATATTTACCATTCAATTGCGAGTTAGGCATTATGAAATGGATGCTTTAGGTCATGTCAATAATGCTGTCTACCAAAGTTATTTAGAGCAAGCGGCAATTGAACACTCAGAACATTTGGGTTTGACGTTAGATAATTACCGCCAGTTGGGCAGTGTATTTGTCATGCGAAGATTAGCTATAGACTACTTGCGCCCGGCGATCGCTGGAGATTATTTAGATATAACAACTTGGATTCAAGAGGTGCGCGGTTCTCGTGCTGTTCGGCGCTATGAAATTCGCAAGCGTGATCACCTATTAGTTGTAACGGCGGAAGCCTTGTGGGTATGGGTTGAAGCGGCTTCTATGCGTCCCAAAGCAATACCGCAAAAAGTGGTAGATATATTTACAAAATAATTTTATCTTTGCTGACGCTGGGCTTCGTAGAGTAATAAAGCTGCGGCGATCGCTACATTTACCGACTCTACCCCCTTCTGTAAAGGAATACTTACTTGTTTGTCAGCAATTCCTAACAATTGAGTAGATAATCCCGCCCCTTCGTTCCCCAATAAAATTAAAGTAGGACGAAGTAAATCTAATTCCCAGTAAGTTAATTTTGCAGTAGAAGCAGTGGAGACAATTTGCATTCCCAATTTTTGACATTCAAGGCAAGTAGCGTAAACATCGTCAGTTACCGCCATTGGTAAGCGAAACCACTGCCCAGCACTGGCTCTTAACACCTTGGGATGATCTAAGTCTACGCTATCACTACTTATATACAATCCCGCCGCCCCCGCCGCCGCACAGGTACGAATAATTGTGCCTAAATTGCCTGGATCTTGCACGGTTTCTAATGCCAGTAACAAACCCCTACAAGGCAATGTAGTTTGAGGATTAAGGCGCGTTGCGGTAGCAATTACACCATCAGGATTTACAGTAGTTGCGATCGCACTCAATACTTCGGCGCTAACAATGTCTGTTCTTTGGGCTACTAAACCCAAGCTTTCCCACAAAGATTGATGATTTGCAAGCCATTGTTCGGTACAACAAACGCTAACTAGCGGATAATCTACCGCGCAAGCCGATTCAATTAGATGAGTGCCTTCTAGCAAAAATAAATTTTGTGCTTTTCGTTCCTTCGCCGATTGAAGTTTGCGAATTTGCTTGACAAAAGGATTTTGCAGACTTGTCAGCATTTAGAGGTGTTTAGAGCTACATAAATTAATGCGGAACCCGGGACTTGAACCCGGAAGCCTTGCGGCACTAGAACCTGAATCTAGCGCGTCTGCCAATTCCGCCAGTTCCGCTTATCAGTCTTTTTGGAGACAGTTTACAACTATCTCTTATATATAAACCCGTGTCAATAGTTATGTAAAAAAACCGAGGTTTTGTACCTTCGTTTTACAGTAGTTTAAACTAGCTTTGCTTGTGGCAGTATAAATACGGGAAGCAATAATACCTACCAAGTGAAAATATCAGAGAATTTTCTAGTTTTACGGATGGCAATTATCAATGTAGAATCAAAACCAAATTCGCATATATAAAGATACTCAACAAATTTCGGAGGCTAAAATTATTACTACTCATCTAAACTCGATTAAAACAATCGGTTCTCCAGAAGCCGATCCCTCAGTATTACAAATTTGGGGTGGAGCGCCGCTAAAAGGTCATGTAAAAATTAGCGGCGCAAAAAATTCGGCATTAGTCTTAATTGTCGCCGCCTTGCTTTGCTCAGAAGATTGCCGCCTGCGTAACGTTCCGGCGCTAGTAGATGTAACGCTAATGGGCGAAATTCTCTTATCTTTGGGTGTAAAGATTACCCAAACTGGCGATGTTTTAGATATAAATGCCACTACGATCAGCAAATCTCAAGCGCCCTACGAATTAGTTAGTCAGTTACGGGCGAGTTTCTTTGCGATTGGCCCATTGCTCGCACGCCTAGGAGCCGCTTGCGTACCCTTGCCTGGTGGTTGCACTATTGGAGCAAGACCTGTAGCTTTGCACGTGCGAGGGCTGCAATTAATGGGCGCTGACGTGCAAATAGAGCATGGCATGGTCAATGCTTATATTAAAGGCAATAGAAAAAGATTACAGGGAGCAAAAATTTATTTAGATTATCCCAGCGTCGGCGCAACAGAAACCTTGATGATGGC
>CAJQOK010000196.1 GCA_905479905.1 uncultured Aliterella sp. | reverse complement strand
TTATTTGGGTTAGACATCATGAATTGGTAATTGGTAATTGGTAATTGGTAATTGGTAATAATTTCAATGAACAATTCCCAATGCGGTATGTATAAGGAGGAGACAGGGTTGCAGAAAGGAAAAATCATTATACTTTCAGCAACGCCCAAATTACTATTACTTACTTGTCGATTTCTTTATTTTATTTCGCTGCTGGCGTTTGACAAAGGAACCCAGGCGATCGCTTAATATATGACTGATTGCGCCCATCTCTAAGCCAACAAACAATGCAATCCATTCATAAGTATATTTTTTAGCTAATTGCGCCCACAATTGCCAATTCCAACTTATATCTCCCCATAATTCTGCTATTCCCACTGCAAAAATTCCCACTATACTTAACCAAAAGGCTAAGTATATTAATCTAACTGTCGTCCCAATAATTAGTCCGTGAGAAAAAAAAGAGCGATGTTTTAAGGTTTTTTGGTAAGGTATCCACAACCACCGCAAATAACCCCAGCGTTTGTATTGTACCGAATATATATCTAAGTCTGGCCCAAACATTAAGCCGCTAAATAAAAATGCACCCGCGACAATTAAAGTGCGATCGCTATTTCTATGAGTTAATAGATAGGTGCAACCAGCAATTATAGGTAAACTCCATAAAGTAATGCGATCGTGGGTTCTACCTGACGGCATAAGATTTATTTATCTAAAGTTAGGCGAATATTGCAAAAAAACCTAGCTTTAATGCAATAGATTTGCTATACTGAATATTACCGTAAAAAACGGGCGATTAGCTCAGTGGTAGAGCGCCTGCCTTACAAGCAGGACGTCACTGGTTCAAGTCCAGTATCGCCCATAGATTCTAGCGACTGCTACAAATAGTCATACTCAATGAGGTGTGGTTAACTTGTGACCAAAGTTGGAGAATATTAACATCCTATTTTCCAGTAAAATTAAGTCTTTCCAGTAGATTTATTCCACCATAGGAGCAATCGTTCGATTATTTTAGGTATTGTCGGCGACAGTGCTGCTGGCAAAACAACTTTAATAAAAGGCATTGCTCTAGTATTAGGCAAGCTTACTCACCATATGTTGAAGGCTTCGCAGATTCGTCAGTAGCGTTTATTCGGTCTCTAGGTTAATTTGGGCAAGCTCGGCAATAATTGATACTAATTCCTCTGGCTGCACTGGTTTAGCAATATGTCTTTGAAAACCAGCAGCAAGAGACTCGGTGCGATCTTGTTCGCGCGCGTAGGCTGTTAGGGCTACGGCGGGAATCTGCCCCCCTAACTCTTGGCTAAGTTCTCTTACCTGACGCAGGAGCGAGTAGCCGTCCTCGTTTGGCATCCCAATGTCAGACAATAGTACATCGTAGGCTCCAGGATTATTTGTAAGAGAGGCGATCGCATTTTTTGCTGAATTAACTTCTGTTACTTCGGCTCCATACTCTTGGAGAATTGTTTTTACAAGTTCTAGTAAACCCGCGTCATCTTCCACCACAAGTACCCTTAATCCTTCTAAAAGCGACACGCTAATTTGAGGAGAGGAAGTAATCTCTTTTTTGTTTCCTTGTCTTGTCTCTAAAAGGGGTAGCTGGACTGTGAATGTTGCTCCTTGACCCTCGCCAGGACTTGCGGCGCTAACTGTACCACCGTGCAAGCCTACTAGATGCTCCACAATTGAAAGTCCCAGCCCAAGTCCACCCTCTGAGCGAGTGCTGGTGCTATTGCCTTGACGGAACCGTTCAAAAACGAAAGGAAGAAACTCGGCGCTGATGCCCTGACCTGTATCGCTTACTTGAATTTGTGCTAGGAAACTAGTACAATCGAGCGATACTGTCACTTGTCCCCCAGAAGGGGTAAACTTGATGGCGTTAGTAAGCAGATTCGAGATTATTTGTTGCAAGCGATCTCTATCGCCGGATACCGATACAGTTTTTGGTGTAAACACTGTTTCTATCCCAATGTTTTTAGCATTAGCCGATATCCGAGCAATTTCAATAGCCGACGAAATCACCGGAGCTAAAGCGATCGCACTGACGTTAAGTTGAAACTTCCCGGCGGTAATGCGTGAGGTTTCTAAAAGATCCTCAATCAATTTATTTTGCGCCTTAGCACTGCGGTCGATTGTCTCTAGCGCATGGTCAGTTTTAGCTTGGTCAAACCCACGATTGCGGAGCAACTGTACCCACCCTAGGATGGCAGTTAAAGGGTTGCGTAATTCGTGAGAGACAATTGATAAAAACTCATCCTTAGCCATGTTGGCAACCTCGGCGGTATAGCGCGCCGCCTGCTCCTGAATTAGAGCGCGATCGCGCTCTAATTGGAGTAATTTCCGCTCAGTAATATCCTCAATCGACAGCAGTAGTTGAATACTGTCTTCATGCAGAATTTTACAAGCATTGAGCAGCATAGTTTTCTGCCCTATTTGCTCAAAGTTATGGTTTACTTCAAATCCTTGAATTTCTGTATCTTTGGCAAGAAAGTCGGCTAACAGAACTTGCAGAGATTGAAAATTCCACTCACCATTTCCCAAATCGAAGATCGAAGAATCGATTGTATCCCTCGATGACATCTGAAAAGTTGTATAGAATGCTTGATTGGCTTTTTTGACCTCTAGTTCAGAATTAAGTACCAGCAACGGCACTTGTACGGTTTCGACAATGGTTTCAGCATA
The DNA here is from genome assembly GCA_905479905.1 of uncultured Aliterella sp. GTDB lineage: Bacteria > Cyanobacteriota > Cyanobacteriia > Cyanobacteriales > Chroococcidiopsidaceae > Aliterella. The sequence continues at coordinate 3,761 of CAJQOK010000196.1, read as the reverse complement.
GTTACGGGCAGATTTCAGATGTGCAGCACCCTGTTTGAGGGCATTAATGTCTATCAATACTACTACTGCGCCGTCAATTCGGTTGTCTACAGTCCGGTAAGGACGAATATGGAGGTTATACCAGTACCCCCCATCGGTTTGAACTTCTAGCTCTTTGGATTTAAGGGTATTTATGACTTCTACAATCAATTCTTCTAAGTTAGGAATGTCAAGATGGGCGTTGATGTCTCTAAAGGGTCGCCCGACATCGGTAGGAATAAAATTGAGTAATTTTTGCGCCGTTGGGGTGAAGCGTCGCACCCGCAAGTCGTTTGTCAGCATTAAAATTGGGATATCAATACTAGCAATTAAGTTTGTCAAATCGTTGTTGACATCGTGCAATTCTAAGTTGCGAATACGGAGTTCTTCGTTGGTTGTTTTTAGTTCTTCGTTAGTAGCCTGAATCTCCTCTTTGGCAGTTTCGAGTTCCTCATTAATACTTTGCAACTCCTCATTGCTTGATAAGATTTCCTCGTTGGCTATTTTGAGGTCTTGATTTGTGTGTTCTTGCTCTTGGGTCACTGCTTGCAGGTATTCACCTGCCGCCGCTCGCTCTTGGTTTGCTATGGCGAGTTCTTGTCTGAGCAGGTTAATTTCACGTTCTAACTCACCCAAATCTAAGCCTTTACGATTTACAGGGATGGATTTGTTAACGGGTGTTACTTCTGTAAATAAAATTAAAAGGTAGCTTTTTTGGGCGATCGCATCTTTAAAGGGGATGACTTCAAGATTAATTATTTTCACGCGACTTTCATTTTCTAATCTTAGCCGCTCTTTTCTCACCAGCACATCTTGCCGTTGTGCCTCATAAACGGCAGCACGTAAGGCAACAAGTAAGTCTTTGCGTACCATTTTAAATAGGTCAAAACTTGGGGTTCCCGGTGAAAGTTTGAGATAAAAGCTGGTTTCACCGCGAATTTGCAGCACAGTCATTTTGTCATCGATTACCACACCTACAGGAGCGTAGCGATTTAATATTAACCTGTCTGTTTCTTTGTCTAAGTCAAAACTATTGGCGGGATTGTTATTTGTAAGTTTAGGGTTGTCTACTATTGCACTGGGATATTTGCTAGTAACAAAAGAAAAACTTTGCGGAAAATCCGCAAAGTTTTTCGTATAAATTCTGTGCTTTTTATCAACTACAGCAAACAATTGCGAGTTTTGAGTAGTGCTTTCGGAATTGCCCAGCATCAGAATTCCCTTAGAATTGAGACTGTAATGAAAAACCGATAAAACCTGTTTTTGTAACGACTCTGCCAAATAAATCATCACATTGCGACAGCTAACTAGATCCAAATTGGCAAAAGGTGGATCGCTGCTCAAGTCTTGACGGGCAAAGACACATAATTCACGGACAGCTTTACTGATTCGATAGCCACCAGACTCTAGCTTAATAAAAAAGCGATCGCGGCGTTCTGGTGAAACATCTACCATTTGCAAATCGCTATAAACTCCTGTTCTAGCAAGTTCAATCGCCGTCTCGCTGATATCGGTGGCAAATATTTGAACGAGCAGATTAAGGGATTTTTCTCCCAAAAATTCCATCAAACAAATGGCAATCGAGTAAGCTTCTTCCCCCGTCGAGCATCCAGCAACCCAAATCCGAATAGGTGAATTTGCTGTTTTGTTTTGGGTGATAATTGGAAAACTTTGTGTCAACTGTTGAAAAGCTAAAGGATCGCGGAAAAAACCAGTAACATGAATCAAAATTTCCGCTTGCAGTGCTTTAACTTCCGCCTCGTTGTCTTGCAAATACTGAACGTAATCTTCTAGCTTTTCTAGTTTATATAACAGCATTCGGCGCTGCATTCGTCGAGCGATCGTGGGGAGCTTATATTGGCTAAAGTCTACACCTGTTGACGATTTGAGTAAGGCAAAAATTAGCTGCATACCTTTTTGGCTTTGCGGAGAATTTTCTACCAGTATGGCTGTTGGTTGGCAAGCAATAAAAGGATGAAGAACTAGCTTTGCTAGTTCTTCCGCAATTTTTTTGGGAGGCAAAATAAAATCTACATTCCCTGTGGCTACCGCAGTATTGGGCATACTGTCGAATTTTGCCGTTCCTTCACACTGGGCAAAAGTCACACCCCCGGCAGCTTTAATATGTATTAATGATGAAGATCCGTCCCCATCACCTCCAGATAAGATAACTGCGATCGCTTTACTACCTTGCTCGGCGGCTAAGGATGTAAAAAAGGCATCACCAGGCATATATTTTCCTTCTACCTTCTGGCGCGGCGCAAGTCTTAGCATTCCTTGAGCCAAAATCATTTTGGTATTGGGCGCAATGATGTAAACGTGATTTGGTTCTACCATCACACCGTCTACTACTTCACTAACTGGCATTTTTGTCTTTTTCGCTAAAATCTCTGTTAGCAAGCTCTTGTGGTCAGGAGCTAAGTGCTGAATCAATACAAAAGCCATTCCTGTATCGATGGGTAAGTGAGTCAGCAATTCTATAAAAGCTTCTAGTCCACCCGCAGATGCGGCAATACCAACGATGGGAAATAAGTTATCCTCAAGCGGTGGACTCTTAACTTCATGATTAGATTGACCAAAAGTCTGTTCAGAAGTCATATATATTCGTTCTGTACCAGAACAATTGTGCAGCTGTTTTCTATATTGTAGTCAATTTAAGTCATCTGTCTGGAGTTATAAATACTTAAACGGAAAAGCAAATAAATCAATATTTCAGATTACAAAGCGCGATGCTAATTATATTTAGCAAGGCAATGTAATTTTTTAGACTTAGATGGGATAAATAAGGATAGTTGCTAAGTAATTACCTTTATGTACTGCCTAAGAATTGCCGATTTGCCAACCACAGAACGACCGCGAGAACGCTTAATAGCTAACGGTTCTCAGATTTTGGCAACGGCGGAATTAATTGCAATTTTATTAGGTACAGGACAAGGAGCGGGTAAACTTTCGGCTGTAGGGTTGGGGCAACATATTTTACAAGAATTAAGCAAGTGCGATCGCGATCCTTTGGCAGTTTTACGAGAAGTCAGCGTTCAAGAATTGATGCAAATTAATGGGATTGGGCCAGCGAAGGCAACTACTATTTTAGCGGCGGTAGAGTTGGGGAAACGAGCTTTTCAATCGCGCCCCTTAGATCGTACACCCATTGAAAGCCCCGCAGAGGCGGCAGCAGCCCTAAGTCAACATTTAATGTGGCAATCTCAAGAACGTTTTGCTGTGCTGCTATTAGACGTGAAAAATCGTTTGCTAGGTACGCAAGTAATTACCATCGGTACAGCTACAGAAACCCTAGCGCCTCCCCGCGAGATTTTTCGCTCGGTGCTGCGCCAAGGTGCAACTAGAGTTGTAGTTGCTCACAATCACCCGTCAGGTAGTGTAGAACCAAGTACCCAAGATATTGAGTTGACGCGCCAGTTATTATCGGGAGCGCAGATATTAGGGATTCCGCTATTAGATCATTTGATTTTGGGTAATGGCAATCATCAAAGTCTGCGAGAAATAACTACATTGTGGGAAGAATGTCCGCAAGGAGATTGATTTGAAGATCCCCCCTAACCCCCCTTTCAAGGGGGGGGAAATAAAAATATTTGGAGATTCCCTTTTAACCCCACTTAAAAAGGGGGAAAATAAAAATATTTATTATTCCTTAACCTTAAAAAGGGGGGATCGTCTTTATTCGCTATTTAAAGGATGTTTTAAAAGTCTTGTGATTAATATCAATTAGTTGCCCTTTTGTTTGA
>CAJQOK010000195.1 GCA_905479905.1 uncultured Aliterella sp. | reverse complement strand
CAGTTGCGCGAACAGGAAGAAGATACTTTAAGACTAATTGGCGACTTGCAACTTCAAGAAAAGCGAAGTCAAGACGAAATCTTAGCCAAAGCCCAAGAAATTCAACGCTGGCATATACGAATAGAAAAAGCAAAAACTGCTAATAGGCTAGATTTAGCCCAAGCCGCCCAACAAAGAGAAGCAACTTTGCTGCGAGAAGGTAATCAACGCTGGGGACAAATGCAAGGTGTAAAAGAGCGCATCACCCAAGCCAAAGAACTCCTAAAACGCATCCAACAACGCCGTCAAGAGGTACAAACTAAAGTCACTGAAGCTCAAGCAACTCGCAATATCTACGGGGCTTCTCAGCGCCTAGAAACCGACGGATGGAATCAAACTCGTAAACCCTACGGCGCACCCGATGAATTAGATGATGCGTTTCTGCGTTGGGAAACTCAAGACGAATTAGAGCAGATGAAGCGAAATATGGGACGCTAATTATTATTCTGGCTCTTTGGTACTAGAAGGTTTAATTTGCAAGAGCGCCAATACCTCCTCTTTTAGCGGCAAAAAGAAGCCCAATCGCTTATCAGTATTAGAAGCAACCGCCAAAACTGCCCCGCCGAAAATATAAAAAGGCAGTGGTAAAGTTAGGTGCTGCGCCCATTGGTAAAACTCGGCGATCGCAAATAACACGAAAAAACAAGATAACCAAACTTTCATAGTTTGTCCCAATTAGCTCAAATTAATATAACCTAGCTAATTGCACTTTGGGGTAGCACCTACAGATGCTACCCCAATTTTTTATGACTTAGCTCGACGACGCAACCAATGAAAAAATGGAATAACACCTAGTCCTAGCATTGTACTTGGTTCGGGGATAGGTTCAGCTAGGCGATCGCGCACACTAACAGCAATGTCTGGATTGTCGCTAAATACGCCATCAACACCCAAAGCAAAAAACTGTTCGTATTCCAGTTCTGCATTACCATTGTATTCAGGAGCTAAGAAAAAGTCTTCACTGCGGAAGGTGTAAGCATGAACTAGCAAACCCGCAGCATGAGCATCGTCAATTAAGGTAGTAACTTCTTGCAGAACCCTGTCTGCATCGCTGGTTTCGCCATCTCCGTTGAGATCGTCTGGTTCGCCATCTCCATTTACATCAATTGTTGCGCTAGGAATAATTAGCCGCTTCCAAGGGCCGATCCCCTCTGCATACTCAGCAACTTCTGTCAAGCCTTCTGGGGTCAATAAGTCGCCGTAAGTGTCTGTACTTCCACTCGCAACAAAATCGTAAGGTTGAACTGTAGCCTCGTCATACAACTGTACTAATGGTACTTCCGTTAAAGTATTTAGGTATTGAAGATTGCCGACTTCAAAGGATTGAATAAATACTGCATCGTCAGCATCGTTTAGATCGTTAGCAATGAGAGTAGCTACTAAAGGTTCCTCTAAAGATAATCCAATCGAATCAAAGTAAGTAGGATGTTTTGTTTCTGGATAAATACCAATAGTGCGCCCAGTTTCTAAGCTTTTTTGTGCAGCTAAATCGATTACTTCTTGCAAAGTTGGGATTTGATATAATCCGTCGTAGGTAGCTGAATCAGGACGAATTGCCGGAATGCGCTCTTTAGCAGTTAAGGTTTTTAGTTCAGCTAAGGTAAAATCTTCTGTAAACCAGCCTGTAACTTCAGATCCATCGATAGTTTTAGTAGCTTGGCGATCGCTAAATTCAGTACGAGTAGCTACATCAGTAGTTCCAGAAATTTCATTTTCATGACGCGCTACCAATACGCCGTCTTTAGTAGAAACTAAATCAGGTTCAATGTAATCAGCGCCCATTTCAATAGCTAATTCGTAAGAAGCTAAAGTATGTTCTGGACGGTAGCCACTAGCTCCCCGATGTCCAATAACGATTGGTTCTGCTCCGTTCAAAGTTGCGGCGGTAACTTGATTTGCGCCCAAAACTGTCAAAAATGTTGATGTTAGTATTGCTAAGTGGGAAAGCCGAATCACAATTATACTCCTCAAAACTAATTTCTTGGTTAAGACAAACAAAAGCTTTGGCAGCAACTTAGATAGTTGCTACCCGTAGTTCTGGTAGAAATGTTTGTATACCGTAAATATACTGAGGAAGGATTAAGGCTAAATTAATCGTGGTTTAAAGTTAGTAAGTTATTACTTAAGTATCGCTGCTCAAAAGTCAATGTCTATAATTGTTGCAATTAACTTCTAAATTTATACTTTGAGCGCAAAAAACGCTGCTCAAAAATTATTTAAAGTCCGCGCAGCACACTAGATCCTATTTGATAACTTATAGCCGCATTATAGAAAAAGGTATATTTTCAACAGTTAAACTAATTGGTGAGTAATTGTAGTAATTTAGGAGGAAAAGCTAGTGTCATTTCTGACACCAGAAATCCGTCAACGGGTGGAGGAGTTGAGAACTCTAGTGCAGCAAGCAAGTTATGCTTACTACGTCCTCGACAATCCCACAATGGAGGATGGGGTATACGATCGCCTGTACCGAGAACTGCAAGAGTTAGAAA
>CAJQOK010000194.1 GCA_905479905.1 uncultured Aliterella sp. | reverse complement strand
AATTCCGTTACTTGAAGATAGAAGTGTCAAGTTACCCGTAATATCCCCTAAGTTTGTGCCTTGAGGAGTATAAGGAAAAGTAAGATTTAGTTTACACGCAACGATTTTTCCCGCTACATTGTCATTCCTAAAACCATCATTTGTCCCGGACTTGATCGCGTTTAAATAATTTGGTCTATTAGCATCGCTACGAGTAGAAGACGCTGTTAGTCTAGAATTAGCAGAAAAAGCCGGATTGTAGTAAACATTTCCATTGCTACCAACCACTTCGCGCCCTAATAATTCCATTTTTTCTAAGGCAACAACACCAGGAAAATCGCTAAACCTTGATTCAACTGCTATAGTTACTCTAATTAGTGAAACTGAAGTTTTGTGTTTTCCTTCCACTAAAAAAATGCCTGTATTATTAGCATTGTTGTAACGGTAAGCCTTGAGTGTATAAGAGTCGCCATTACCAATTGAGCCGTTATAGGTAGCATTAGGAGTTCCGGGACTTGGAACATTATTGCATAGTGAAGTACTGCTAAAGCTTGTCCACTGATTTACTGGCGCGCTTTCTTCATCACCATTATTTAAAATCCCATCAACTCCAAGATAGGTTTTGTTAGTTTTCGGATTAATAGTATCGTAATTACCTGTTAATAAAACTCTATTATTAGGATTACTAAGTTGAGCCAAAGTTCGGGCTATACCGCCTTCAGCTACAGCTAAACTTCCCCCGGTTTGCTGGCGAGAAAAGGTGTTGATGCGAGTATTTTGGGATCTAGCAACGGCTGCTATTCCTACTAAAATCATTACTATTCCCATTGCTAAAGCAATCGGGAGAACAAAACCGCGATCGCTAAAAGAACTTCTAAAAGCAGTTTTTATATTCATATCTTAGCTACCACAATTGAGAAAGGCGATCGCTTTAAATCTCAGTAATTACTCTGGTTTTAGGCGACTGACGCAAAGATTTTGTACTTAAATCAATCAAGGTTAACATGGTTATTAGCGATTAGCCTCATTTTTACGCCTCCCGATGGCGCTAAAGTAATACCGCGACGTACAGGTTGGACGGGTTTAGTTTCGGCTAAATTCATTTGCCATTGCGATAAAACTTTTGCTAGTACAAGTTTCATTTCAAACATTGCAAACGCCATACCAATACAACGCCGATTGCTACCACCAAAAGGTAAAAACTCGTAAGGTGAGAATTGACGCTCTAAAAAACGTTCTGGTTTAAACTGTTTTGGTTCAGGATAAATATCTTCTCGCTGATGAGTTAAATATATACAAGGTGTTAATTGTGTCCCCGCAGCAAAGTCATAACCCATGATTTGCATGGGTGCTTTTAAAATGCGCGAGAAGGTGAACATCGCAATGGGATAAATTCGCAAAGTTTCTTGACAAACCGCCGTTAAATAAGGCAGTTTAACAACTACATTTGGATCGAAATTAGTACCAATAGTAGTTAGTTCTGCTAATAGCTTCGACTTTACCTTTGGTAACTTGTGAATCCAGTAAAAAGCCCAAGCTAAAGCTGAGGCTGTAGTTTCATGTCCCGCAAATAACAAAGTCATTAATTCATCGCGTAATTCTACATCTGTCATTGATTGCCCATTTTCATCTCTTGCTGACATCATCAAGCTTAAAATGTCTTCACCAAAAATATTATTGTTAGTTCTACGGGTTTCAATCTCATCATAAATTAACCGATTTATTGCTTTTCTTTGGCGGACAAATTTACCCCAAGGACTCCAAGCGCCTAAATCTTTTTGCAAGCCTGGAACAAATAATAAAGTAGAATTTAGGGGCGAACCTACCGCATCTAAAATTGAACTCAAAAGTTTTTTTAGTTGTTGAAATCGCTCCGTTTCATCTAAGCCAAATACGGTTCTTAAAATTATTCTTAAAGATATTTCTTGAGTAGCCGATCGCACCGAGAATATTTCACCAATTGGTTGTTGATTCATAACTTGTTCGGTAATTTCACCAATTAGCGTCCCGTAAGATTTCATGCGATCGCCATGAAAAGGCGGCGTAAGCAATTTGCGTTGGCGTTGATGGCTACTTCCATCTAATAGTAGTAACGAATAATCACCTACTAAAGGATGTAAAATTTGATTGCCTACTCCAGAATCAAATAGATTAGGATCGGCGGTAAGTATTTGTTGAATTGCTTGGGGATGGCTAAAAAGGACAAAAGGACGAAAGCCACTTAACTTAGAAACGAAAACATCGCCGTATTCTTTAGCATTGGCATCTAAACGTTCGGTAGGACGTGCGATCGCTTCTAAAAGTTGGATAAATTGCGGTGAACTAGGGCCATTAATTACTTGCATAAATGTTTGATAATTTGAGACTAAACGATCTTATAAGTTTTGCTATCAAAAATTACTAGCTAACTTTAAAAGCTGATAGAAATAATCAATACATTATTCGCTGAGTGTGGGACTAATTGAACCAATAAGCAAAAGTGAAGTATCTGAGCAACAGCACAACTGTAGAATAAACGTTAAATAATTAACTAAAAGGAAAGTAGCTATGACGGCATCGACCCAAGAAATAAAAGTGTCAATTCCAGATTTTTGTCAAGGAATTCAGTATTTTGGCGAAGAATTGCCAGAATTTGCGACTTATGGCAAAGAATGTGCGATCGCGCCTAATCAAACAGCGATTACCGATCCCAAAGCCCCCGATGCTGTATTTCAAACCTTACTTGCAGCAGATGCCTTACGTTATTTAACATTGCAAGTTACCGCCAGCAAAGCATCAGGACATCCAGGAGGCTTTGCAAGTCAAGCGGAGGCTTACGCGGCTTTAGTTATGCTAGGGCATAAAAATATTATTACTGAAGTCGGACATCACGCCCCCGGTTTTTACAGTGCGATGTTTTTAGATAAATCTCTAGAAGACATGGGAATTGTCAACGTCCAACAATTGCGCGACAGATACCGCGAAAAACACGGGCTTTTAGGTCATTTATCGGGACTTATCCCCGGCATTCTTGCCCCCGCAGGCCCATTAGGACAAGGACAACACTTCGCTATGTCTGCGGCTAAACTGCATAGAGATAAGCTATTTCCCTTTACTGTCGGCGATGGTGGCTTAGGGGAACCTTATATCGTAAGTTCAATGGCGCACTTCCACACCGCTTATCCTGATGTAACTAACTTTTTGCCCGTTTTAGTATGGAATGGTTTTAGCCAAGAACATCACAGCATGGTTTCGACCAAATCGAATGCAGAGATGATTGCTTACTGGGAAGGTAACGGCTTTGAAGAAGTAATTTTAGTTAATGCCAAAGACTTTGACGACAAAAATCAACCAGGGGATTATGTTGATAGTACGGCTTTCTCTTTTGAGCATCGTTTAGAATTCACCAAAGCGGTACTTGTAGCCGCCGATAACGCCGCTAAATTGGCTTTGGGGGGCAAACTAACGGTATTGATTATTAAGCAGCTAAAGGGCGCGGGAGTTCACGCTAAAGGGGCAAAATCTCATAACCTCTACGCCATGCACACTCTCGATAACGCAGACATTATTAATGCCCTAAAAACTCGTGCTTTAACCCCGGCGGCGTGGGAATTGGTGCGAAACAACTTTGAACGTTCTGGGGGTGGCTCGGCGGGGCGCACATCGGTTACAGAATCGGTTTATGAATTATCAGAACTGGGCGAATTGGGTTTAGAAGAATATTCTGTAGGTGGTGAGCCAAAAGTAGCTACTACTGCTATGGGTAAAATTGTGGGAATGGTGGGTTTAAGCGATCGCAATTTTATTGTTGCTAACGCTGATGGTAATGAAGCTTCAGGAATTGCCAACATTAACCAAGCTTTAAAAATTGTCCATCCCACTACCGACGATTTGTACAATCAAAACCCTACTGGACAAGTTTATGAGCCTTTAAGTGAAGATGCTTGTGCGGGTTTAGCGGTGGGCTTATGTTTGATGGGTAGCCGAACTTTGTGGTGTTCTTACGAATCTTTTGCAATCAATGGTTTGCCCATTATGCAGACTGTAACTCAAGCGATGGCAGAATTGCGCCGTCCGACACCATCTGTTGTTACTTTATTCACTGCGGGGGCTTTAGAGCAAGGGCGTAATGGTTGGACGCACCAACGCCCAGAAATTGAGGCTTATTTTGCCGCTATGATGCGAAATGGTAATGTTTTCCCGGTATTTCCCCCAGATGCGAATAGTATTCAAACTTGCTACGAGTGGGCGCTATCTACTAAAAATAAGGGGATTGTCATTACTGCTAGTAAGTCGCCTTTACCGATTCGGACTACTTTTGAGCAAAGTAGACAAGCTTTAACCAAGGGCGCGATCGCACTTCAAGACGTAAAAGGCACTAAAACGGTAGTATTTGCTGTAATTGGCGATATGGTACTTATGCCCGTATTTGAAGCAGCGACTTATTTAGAAGTGCAAGAAATAGGTGTACGCATTGTCTCCGTTGTCAATCCTCGTCGCCTCTATCGTCCTACCGATGTAGCTTGGGATACTTGCAGCGAACCAGATGGAGACTTTTTAAGCGATGCAGGATTTGAGGAGTTATTTGGCGGTGACGCGCTCATTGGCGTAACTGCTGGTGCAAGCGGAATGTTAGAACCAATTATGTTACGTAGCAACTCAAAGCGCGATACCTTTGCTTGGAAGCGGGGAGAAACTACCGCAAGTCCCGCCGAAATTATGGCGTTCAATGGTTTAACGGCGGAAAACTTAGTTAAACGCGCGATGGAATTGCTTGGTTAGACTTGAATTAATTGAGCGTCAGTTAAGATAGATTGTATCCGTAGATATACGCAAAAAAAAGCCTATAGGAGTTTTTTTTTATAGTATATCTGCGGTTTTTATTATTAGTTGCTTTTAGATAAATTAGCTAACAGAAAAAACTTGATATTTACTAAAAAATTTAGTTATGACTACTTGTTATCAATCCGGGAATGACTCGAACTGCTGTAAAAATGAACAAATGTTTGATACTTATATTGATATAGTCAATGATTATAAAAAGCGATACGAAGATAAGCAAGAGTTTTATTACAAATGGTATAGCGAGGCAGATAATTTAAAAAGTGCCATTGAAAAAGCATTTCGTAGTGAGGATGAAAAAGGAAAAGTAGACAATCATCAATGTCGTGTGGGTCGCAAACGACTTGTAAAAGCTGCAAATATTGCTATAAAAAATTTATCCAATGATAAATTTGCTAACTTTAATCAAATTCACAGCTTTATAAAATCAGTGGCTCAAGATATTGATGGTTTTGGTTCTTTAGCTTCCTATGATGTTGCTATTCGGATAGCTAAGTATTGTAACTATGAAGTTAATGAAGTTCATTTTCATTCTGGTACTACCAAAGGAGCTATAGCTATAGGTATTAACGCCAAAGAGGGCGAATATATGACTTGTGACAATTTTCCCCATCCGTTTAATACGCTTAGTGGCGACCATATTGAAAATCTTTTGTGCATTTATAAAGATAATCTAGAAAACCTTAAGAGAGTAAATAAGTAATATTTAAAGTATAAAATTAGAGGTTTTTATGGAAAACTCCCAGCTAGAATTCAAGCAAGCTATTAGTGTTCTGACAGTCGCCGACTTAGAAGCCTTATATGTCTCTTAAGAAAGAAGCAAAAAACAAGTATAGGCCGGAATGACATAGAGTGGCCCTAAATATA
>CAJQOK010000193.1 GCA_905479905.1 uncultured Aliterella sp. | reverse complement strand
GAGGATAGTGTCGCTTCAATGCTGATTAGCGAACCTACAGGGTGGCTAGATCCAGAAGATAAGCAAAGACAGGGGTTTTTTACCGAAAAAATGCGATCGCACTATTCTAGCGCCCAAAAACTCGCCCAAAAAATACCCATTCAAGGAGAAGTTAATTCAGAAAATGCGATCACGCTATCTCTACTTTCTAGCGCTAATCAACTAGAATTTTTAGATCCATTTCATTACCAAATCCATCCACCCGTAAAAATTCAGCCTCCCGCGCAATTTCCCGCCATTCAACAAATGGTTAAATATCTGACAACTAAACAATGTCGTTGGCAATATCTGTTAAACGCCTTTGGATTTACCACTGAAGCAGCAAATACCCGTTGTGGACATTGCGATAATTGCCGTTAAAATTGCTGCAAAAAGCGCAAATCACTGGCATAAAAGCGGCGAATATCATCAATTTGGTGTAATACCATTGTCAAACGTTCGACACCCATACCCGCCGCAAACCCGGTATAAACTTCCGGATCGTAACCCACAGCTTTTAGTACGTTTGGATCGACCATTCCGCAACCCATAACCTCTAGCCAGCGCCCATTCCATTCCATATCAACCTCCGCCGAAGGTTCGGTAAAGGGGAAATAACTCGCCCGAAACCGAATGGGGACATCGCCGAACATTTGTTGCAAAAACTCCTTAACTGTCCCTTTTAAATCGGTAAAAGTTAGTCCTTCATCAACTGCTAAAATTTCTATTTGATGGAATACCGCCGCGTGACTAGCATCTACTGTATCGCGCCTATAGCATTTTCCCGGTACAGCAATTCTCATCGGCGGATCGTTATCTTCCATGTAGCGAACTTGAACATTTGAAGTATGAGTTCGCAATAAATTACCATCGGGCAAATACAAAGTATCTTGCATATCCCGCGCTGGGTGATCAGGTAAAAAATTTAACGCCTCAAAGTTGTAGTAGTCTGTCTCCATTTCTGGCCCATCGGCTACTGTATAACCCATGCCTACAAATATATCGAGTACGCGGTCAATTGTACTGTTCAGGGGATGAACGCGCCCTAGAGGGCTGTAAACGGCTGGCATTGTTACATCAATGGTTTCGGCGGCTAACTGTGCTGCAATTAAATCGGCTTGTAACTCGTTTCGGCGCTGATCTAAATCCTTTTGAACAGCTTCTTTGACGGTATTTGCGATCGCACCTACTACGGGGCGTTCTTCAGCGCTTAACTTACCCATTTCCCGCAATACTAACGATAGTTCCCCTTTCTTCCCAAGGTAAACTAATCTAAGTTCCTCTATCCGTTCTAAAGTATCGGCAGTAGAAATCGCACTTTTGGCTGCAAGTCGTAGTGTTTCTAACTGTGCTTCTAAATTGCTCATAGTCTTATAATTTTTACTCTAAATGAAACTGTTAATTAGTAACGATGACGGTATTTTTGCCCCAGGAATTCGTAGTTTAGCCAATACTCTAGCTGCTGCCAATCATGATGTTACTGTAGTTTGTCCCGACCGAGAGCGATCGGCGACAGGACACGGTTTAACTTTGCATCAACCCATCCGTGCGGACATTGTAACGGGAGTTTTTCACCCTAGTATCAAAGCTTGGGCTTGTTCTGGCACTCCTTCAGACTGCGTTAAACTGGCGTTATGGGCATTGCTGGATAGTCCTCCAGATTTTGTCGTTTCGGGCATCAATCAAGGTAGCAATTTAGGTACAGATGTTCTCTATTCTGGTACGGTATCGGCAGCAATGGAAGGTACAATCGAGGGAATTCCTAGCATTGCAATTAGTCTTACTAGCTTCAGTAGCCAACAGTTTCAGCCTGCGGCGGATTTTGCCGTTAGTTTGCTAAAACAACTAGAAACTTCCCCTTTAGGTTCAATGCTACTTAATGTCAATGTTCCCGCTATACCTGCATCGGAAATTGCTGGAGTTTTAATTACTCGTCAGGGGATTCGCCGCTATATTGATGTATTTGAAAAGCGTGTCGATCCTCGTGGTAAAACTTACTACTGGTTAGCTGGCGAACTTTTAGAAGAAGTGGTCGAACCGGGGTTAAATTTACCCGCCGATGTCCCTACCGATGTTGAGGCAATTCGCAATAATTATATTACTATTACCCCCTTGCAATATAACCTTACTTATGCTTCAGGACTAAAAGAGTTAGCGAGTAAGAAATTTGATTTTCCTTATAAATAATTGTCGTTACATTTCTTTATTCATGGCACTATGTAAAGGTGTGGGTTACTTCTTCTCTAATTAAAGCTTTAAAACCTACTGCTGTTGCCCTGGGGAATTTTGACGGCGTACATCGCGGGCATCAGCAGGTAATTCAACCTGTCTTAAAACAAGGGGAGATAGTTTCAACAGTTGTAACTTTTAATCCCCATCCTCAAGAATTTTTTACGGGAAAACGTCGCAGTCTGTTAACTCCTCAAAGTGAGAAGGTGCAAGAGTTAGAGAGATTAGGAGTAGAACAATTAGTATTGTTACCTTTTGACAGGGAACTTGCGTGTTTAAGTCCACAAGAGTTTGTAGAGAAGATTTTAGTACAACAATTGCGATCGCACTCTATCAGCGTCGGACAAGATTTTTGCTTTGGTAAAGGACGTACTGGTACTGTTAGTGATTTAAGTGCGATCGCTTCAAACTATAACATTCCGACAACGATTGTACCTTTACATAACTGCGAAGGCGAAAGAATTAGTAGTTCTGCCATTCGTCAAGCTTTAGAACAAGGAAACTTAAATCGCGCCCTACTCCTCTTAGGACGGGCTTATAGCCTAGTTGGTACAGTAGTTAAAGGCAAACAGTTAGGTAGAACTATCGGTTTCCCGACGGCAAATATTGACCTACCAATGGAGAAATTTTTACCTAGCAACGGTGTTTATGCTGTTAAAGTTTACCTTCCTAATGATAAATCGCCGATTGTTGGAGTAATGAATATTGGCAATCGTCCGACAGTAAACGGGACAAATCAATCAGTAGAGGTATATTTGATAGATTGGTCTGGGGATTTGTATGGAAAAATCCTGACGGTGGAACTAGAACAGTTTTTACGCCCAGAACAAAAATTTGAGTCTTTGGACGCTTTGAAAAACCAGATTAAAATAGATTGCGATCGCGCAAAAGCCACATTGGAGACTTCACCTTTACTGTGAGACAGCTTCTCGACACCTTAACTCAAAATCTCGGTCGTACAATTGTCGGCAAATCTGAAGCTATACGCCTAGTTTTAGTAGCATTGCTTAGTGGGGGTCATGCTTTATTAGAAGATGTCCCTGGAGTAGGAAAAACCCTGCTTGCAAAGTCTTTAGCCCGTTCTATAGATGGCAAATTTCAACGCCTGCAATGTACCCCGGATTTACTTCCTACGGATGTTACAGGGACAAACATTTGGAATCCCAAAAATGGCGAATTTGAATATCTCCCTGGCCCCGTATTTGCAAATATCCTGTTAGTAGATGAAATTAACCGCGCTACACCCCGCACTCAATCGGCTTTGCTAGAAGTGATGGAAGAACAGCAAGTAACCGTTGACGGTGTTTCTCGCAAAGTTCCCACGCCATTTTTTGTCATTGCGACGCAAAACCCCATTGAATACCAAGGTACATTTCCGCTTCCAGAGGCGCAAATGGATCGGTTTATTTTATCCTTAACTTTGGGTTATCCCAGCCAAAACGAAGAACTACAAATGTTGCAACGTTTACAAGCGGGTGTAAAAGTGGAAGATTTGCAACCTTGTATTAGTTTGGATGAGGTGCAAGAATTACGCAAACAATGCAGCCAGGTTAAAGTTGAAACTTCTTTGCAACAATACATTCTTGATTTAGTTCGGGCGACGCGAGAAGATGAAGAAATTGCCCTTGGTGTTAGTCCTCGCGGAACGATCGCCTTACAAAAAGCAACTCAGGCTTTGGCTTTTTTGAGCGATCGCACTTATGCTATTCCCGATGATATTAAATTACTCGCACCTCATGTACTAAGTCATCGCCTAATTCCATCCGGGGGACGCAAAGCCAAAACTGTAGTTGAGAAATTATTGCGCCAAGTTTCTATTCCTTAACGTATTTACGAATCTACGGCAAAATATCCATCTTCTACACAGTTAGGCAAAAACTCATAAAAATTTGTAGAAAGCTTTTCGAGAAAAACTACTAATACCCACTTATCAGGGCGATCTAAAAACACTACTGAAGGGACAAATATTGCTTCTACTTGCGTTGTGTGGCGAATAAATCCGGCTATAGCTCTTGCGGTGTCTTTATTAAGAAAACAATTAGGAGCATCTTGCAGTGATAAAGCTTGCCAAACATAGCGATCGCATAAATCTATTGTAGAAGTAAGCTTAACTTCAAACCGATAAACTTTTCTTCTTTTTACATTTTTAACTAATTCAACAGAGCGCTCAACTTGCAAGTGACGCGACCATTCTCCTAACGCTACATCTTTTTCACTAGCTAAATACAGCGTCGGTTCTCCCTGTCTATTCCAGCGATTATCTGTAGCCACACCTGCACGACTAAAATCATACACATTGTAAGCACCATCAGGAATATGGCGGACTCCATAACCTGACCGCGATTTTATCAAAGGTTGAAGCACTACTAATAACCAAGTCCTTCGTAATCCGCCGCTAATTGAGCAATTACTCGCTCGTGCTGATTAAGGCGAATCAAATCTAAAGCTGTATAACCGTCAAAAACTGCCATCGGAGTTGACATAAATTCGTAAACACCAGGAGGCGTATAAACCATATGCGCTAAATCTGCTATCTCTTTGAGTTTTGCTAAGTATTGTTTGGCTTCCCCGTTGGGTAATGTCTCTCCTTTTTCCCAACGCCCCAAAGTTTTTGTACTGATGTGTAATAAATAGCTCATACGTTCTTGCGATAGTCCTAAGCTTTGCCGAATCTCTAAAGGATTTAATCTGTTGATATAAGTAGTTTTAGTTGTCATAACTGTTTTTCGCACTTGTATAACTAAGTATACTTAAAATTAGTCTAGACACTTGTCTAGATATTAAGTGATTTCAGGTAATGGTAGTCTACAAATGCTAGTAGTCAGCAACACCGAATGAGTATGAGAAATAAAATTAAACTAAAACGCCGCTCTAAAAGTCAAACGCGATCGCCTTTTTTCTTGCTATTACTAATTCTGCTGTGGAGTTTAGCAATGGGTTGGGGACTTGCAACTATAACTAGCGCCCAAACTATCCCCACCGAAGAAATTGGCACAGTAGACATAGTTCCCGCTCGCTATCAACTAGGACAAGAACTATATTTAGAAAACTGCGCTAGTTGTCATATTGGTATACCCCCGGCGGTACTACCTACACAAACTTGGCAAAGAGTAATTCAAGATTCCCAACATTACGGCGTAACTATAAAACCTTTAATTGATCCTGCGCGGTTAATAGTTTGGCAATACTTACAAGTTTTTTCGCGATCGCAATTAAAAGACGAAGAAGAAATACCTTATAGAATTAGTGAATCTCGTTACTTTAAAGCATTGCATCCCCAAGTAAAATTACCCCGTCCCCTAGAATTAAGTAGCTGTGCTGGGTGTCATGTGGGCGCAAACGAGTTTAATTTTCGCACATTAAGTGCCGAATGGCAGTAATCACTACCAAAAGACTTCGCATCCCTCTACAGTTCTAGCTAAGGTCGAAATGATACGATTAATATAGTTTCATAATTTGGCACAAGTGAGCTTCTACAGGGAGGAATAAAGTTTCAGCTAACGCCGCCTTAATAAGCTTGACAACTTGCGAGTTTTGATAACTCCACACAAATAAACATATATTCTAAATATTTACCTGCCATGCTAAAAACCTTGCTGGGCGACCCTAACGCTCGTAAGCTCAAAAAATTTCAACCAGCAGTTAAAGAAGTTAACCTTTTAGACGAGGAGATTTCAATCCTCTCTGATGAACAGCTAACTGGTAAAACTGCTGAATTTAAACAACGCCTTGATAAAGGTGAAAGTTTAGACGATTTACTTCCCGAAGCTTTTGCTGTAGTTAGAGAAGCGGGAAAGCGCGTACTAGGATTGCGACATTTTGAAGTGCAAATATTAGGCGGAACTATTCTGCATAAAGGACAAATTGCGGAAATGAAAACCGGAGAAGGAAAAACATTAGTTTCCACCCTCCCCGCTTACCTTAACGCCCTTACAGGTAAAGGAGTCCACGTTGTCACCGTCAACGACTACCTAGCCCGCCGAGATGCCGAATGGATGGGACAAGTACACCGCTTTTTGGGACTGAGTGTTGGTTTAATTCAGCAAGGAATGGGCCCAGCCGAGCGTAAAAAAAATTATGACTGCGATATCACCTATGTAACTAATAGCGAAGTAGGTTTTGACTACTTGCGCGACAACATGGCGACATCGATTGTTGATGTCGTACAACGTCCTTTGCACTATTGCGTAAT
>CAJQOK010000192.1 GCA_905479905.1 uncultured Aliterella sp. | reverse complement strand
CTGACTAAAGAGCAAAAGTTAGTCTCTGAGGCATGGAGAATTGTTAACCGTACTTATTTAGATGATAGTTTTAATCACCAAAATTGGGCATCGGTGCGGCAAAAAGTGCTGAAACAGCCTTTAAATGACGAAGAATCAGCTTTTAATGCTGTCCAAAAAATGATTGCTACTTTGGACGACCCGTTTACGCGGTTTTTGCGCCCAGAACAGTACCGGAGTTTGCAGGTAAATACGTCAGGAGAGTTGACTGGAGTAGGCTTACAGATTGCAATAGATGCCAAAACCGGAGTTTTAGAGGTAGTTGCCCCTATTGCCCAGTCTCCCGCCGATAAAGCTGGGATTCAATCGCGCGATCGCATTACCCAAATTAATAGCACTCATAGTACCCAAATTACCCTAGATGAAGCGGCAGCAAGGATGCGGGGGCAAATAGGCACTCACGTCTACTTGACGATTGAGCGCGATGGGGAAGCAAGCAAGGAAATCGATTTAGTGCGCGATCGCATAGCTCTAAATCCTGTAGTTAGTCAGTTGCGTGCTTCTGCCCAAAACGTTCCCATTGGCTACATTCGCTTAACTCAATTTAATGCCAATGCTACAACGGAGCTTGCTCATGCGATCGATAGCTTAGAAAAGCAAGGCGCGGAAGCATATATTTTAGATTTACGCAACAATCCCGGCGGTTTATTGCAATCAGGAATTGAAATTGCGCGGTTGTGGTTAGATAAAAGCACAGTGGTATACACTGTAAACCGCCAAGGGATTCAAGGCAGTTTTGAAGCTTACGGAGCGCCCTTAACCCGCGATCCATTGGTAGTTTTAGTCAATCAAGGATCGGCTAGTGCTAGTGAAATTTTAGCCGGAGCGCTGCAAGACAACGGTAGGGCGACTTTGGTAGGAGAAACTACTTTTGGTAAAGGCTTAATTCAATCTTTATTTGACTTGTCTGATGGTGCGGGATTGGCGGTTACAGTAGCTAAATACGAAACTCCCAATCATCGAGATATTAATAAGCTAGGTATAACCCCCGATCGCTTAGTTAAACTAGAACCCATTACCCGCGAACAAATCGGTACAGAAGCAGATAACCAATATACAGCCGCCGTAGAGTTTTTGACCAGCAAGGTTGTAGTAGCAAAAGCCGCTTAAACCTACAAAATAGTTGGAGAGTTTTTTAAGGCTGTTAAGTCTAGCATCGCTAATTGCTGATACGCATTAGCGATTACTTTTTCTCCCCGCAAAAACCCTATATTTGCCCCAGGACAAATAAGCGCCAAGGTTTCTGGCGTAAATGTTTCCCGTAGTAGTTGTAAGCTTTTTATTTGCCAATGCCATTGAAAAGTTTTAGCAGTTCTTAACGGTACAGGTTGCCCTTGACGATTTGGTAGCAAGTGTCGCCCCGTAAACAAAATACCACCATAACGCGGATAATAGAGGCAGGAGGAACCGGGAGAATGCCCCGATGTCCAAATTGCCCTTAAGTAGCTTTGCAGAGTCATTTCTTGCCTAAAAGTTGTTACTTTGACTTTTGGCAATAAGTAAGCTTCTTGCTCTTGAATTAAAACTTCACAATTAAAAGAGTTTTGTAGCTGTCGTACCTTGCCAATACCGCCCCGATGAGTAATAAATAAGCTTTTTATTCCGCCGTGAGTAGTCAAAAACTCACAAGTAGGCTCATCTACCGCCGGACAATCAAGCAAGATATTACCTTCTTTTTCTACAATAAGATAAGAAGTACCTCCTAAAGTTTCCGAATTAGGTGAAAAAGCATAAATATTGTCTAATACAGCTTGGGGTGGTTTGGAATGACGCTGGGCGGGAATGGGGTCAACATCCGTTGTATTAACAAAAGTGGGAAGGGAAGAATCTGAGTACACAGCTACCGCCAGTAGAAAGCTCTAGTTTTTTGATTATGAATGCAGCAGGTCGGGTTTTCAAAAAAAGTTTGGCATCCTCAAATCCTTATTAAACTTTATTTTAAATAACATGATTATTGACTGGATTATTCTTTTACTTATGGCACTATTTACCTACTTAATAGTGCGCCGGAGTGTCGCAGGAGTAACAACTACTCCCGTTTGGCTGTTATGGCTAATATTGATGACACCGCCTTTTGTGTGGAGTTTATGGGTGGTAGTTTACGGTGCAAAGCAGCTACCGCCAATTGGACTATTAATCGGGATGAGTTTACTAAGCATATTTTTCTACCTAAAACTGCATCAAAAAGGGCGAAAAAACTTAGTTCCTCCTCAACAAGAACCATCCCAGACTGTTAAATCAGCGTCCCCGGTAAAAGCTATTGTCCCGCCACCATTGCCTTTACGTCCCATTGATAAAGACGAAGAAACTAAACTAAGAAATTGTTTTCCTTGGTCGATATTTTATCTAAACAATATTGAGTATCGACCCCAAGCAATTATTTGTCGGGGACAGTTGAAAGAAAAATCTTCATCCCAGGCTTACGATCGCATTAAAGACAATGTTCGCGCCGAATTTGGCGATCGCTTTTTAGTCTTGTTTCAAGAAGATAGCACTGGAAAGCCGTTTTTTGCCTTAGTTCCCAATCCCCAATCCGCAAGTAAACCCAAAAATAATCAAATAACTCGCCCCGGATTGGCGCTAGGACTACTAATTGCTACTATTTGCACCACTACCTTTGTGGGGGTAGAAATTGCCAATGCCAGTAATGTAGGTTTATTGAAATCTGAACCAGGGATACTCCTAAGCGGCTTACCTTACGCGGCTTCTTTAATGACTATTTTGGGCATCCACGAACTAGGGCATTATTTAGCCGCCCGATACTACAAAATCCGGGCAACATTGCCTTACTTTATTCCCTTTCCAGCATTTTTAGGAACCTTTGGCGCATTTATTCAAATGCGTAGCCCTGTACCCAACCGTAAAGCCTTATTTGACGTAAGTATTGCGGGGCCATTGGCGGGTTTTATCGTAACTTTACCTGTACTGATTTGGGGTTTAGCTCATTCAACAATTGTATCGCTGCCAGAAAAAGCCGAGCAAGTGTTAAACCCTAATGCCTTAAACCCCAATTACTCCCTACTATTGGCGCTGCTGAGTAAGTTGACACTGGGCATTCAACTAACGGGCGATCGCGCTTTAGACTTGCACCCTGTAGCCGTAGCTGGGTTAATTGGACTAATAGCTACAGCTTTAAATTTGATTCCTGTAGGACAACTTGATGGCGGTCATATTATTCATGCCATGTTCGGACAACGCAACGGGATAGCGATCGGGCAAATTTCCCGATTTTTATTATTAGGGATTGCTTTACTGCAACCTGGTTTCTTACTTTGGGCAATTATCTTATTTTTTATGCCCATTGCCGACGAACCTGCGTTAAATGATATTAGCGAACTAGATAATCGGCGCGATATTTTGGGAATACTGGCAATGGCATTATTGGTAATTATTATTTTGCCCATGCCAGAAAAATTAGCTCAATTTCTGAACTAGCTAGACAATTTACTTTTATTCATCAAAGGTCATTAATGGTACAACCAATTCATGTTATTGGCGGTGGAATAGCTGGAACTGAGGCCGCTTGGCAAATTGCGGCGGCGGGAGTACCCGTAATATTGCAAGAAATGCGCCCCGATAAAGTTAGCCCCGCCCACCATTCCCAGGAATTAGCAGAACTTGTCTGTAGTAATTCCTTTGGGGCAATTTCGAGCGATCGCGCGGCGGGGTTACTGCACGCCGAACTTCGTCAACTTAGTTCAATCATTATTGCTAAAGCTGACGAACACTCTGTACCCGCCGGAGGTGCTTTAGCGGTGGATAGAGGCAAATTTAGCCATGACTTAACTACAACTTTGGCAAATCATCCATTAATTGAGTTGCGGCGGGGAGAAGTTGAAGAAATCCCGTCAGGTATTGTTGTTTTAGCTACAGGCCCCTTAACCAGCCCCCAACTTGCTGAAGATTTGCAACGATTTACGGGAATGGAGTATCTAAGTTTTTTTGATGCGGCAAGTCCCATAGTAGTTGGCGAATCAATTAACCGCGATCGCGCTTTTCTAGCTTCTCGTTACGACAAAGGCGACGCTGACTATCTCAATTGCCCAATGAACCGCGAACAGTATTTGCACTTTCGTCAAGAACTATGTATTGCCGAACAAGCAGAACTAAAAGACTTTGAGCGCGAGACGGCTAAGTTTTTTGAAGCTTGTTTGCCCATTGAGGAATTAGCCCAGCGCGGCGAAGATACGATGCGTTATGGGTCCTTAAAGCCTGTAGGTTTATTTGATGCTCGTAAAGGCGATTTTCGCGCCCCCGAAAACAAGTCCGAACGTCCCTACGCAGTCGTGCAATTGCGCCAAGAAGATAAAGCTGGGCAGTTGTGGAATATGGTAGGATTTCAAACAAATTTACGTTGGAGCGAACAAAAGCGGATATTTCAAATGATTCCGGGCTTGGAAAATGCGGAATTTGTGCGTTTGGGAGTTATGCACCGCAATACATTTATTAATGCGCCGCAGTTATTGCACCCTAGTTTGCAATTTAAGCATCATTCTACAGTTTTAGCCGCCGGACAAATAATTGGTACAGAGGGCTATACCGCAGCCTCCGCCGGGGGTTGGTTGGCTGGTACTAATGCTGCAAGGTTAGCTTTAGGTCAGCCGCCTTTAACGCTGCCTAATACAACAATGATGGGGGCGCTATTTGAATTTATTAGTTCCGCATCGCCTAAACATTTTCAACCAATGCCGCCCAATTTTGGCATTTTGCCCCCCTTACCAGAGAAAATTAAGAGCAAACAAGAACGATACGCTGCTTACCGCGATCGCGCTTTAGCCGATTTGGCGCTCTGGTATAGTTCTTCGTTGCCAACGTTAGCAACGGTAGCCTGTTAAAACTTGATTTTGTAGGCAAAAACAGTTAGAAGATTGTTTTTGCGGCGCTGCTGATTAAATGTATGAATTTTGGCAACGAGACGTTGCATCGCAATGAATTTTGGCAACGAGACGTTGCATCGCAACGTCTCTACATTGGTTTTGAAATCACTTTTTAAATCAGAAACAAATTAACGGGACTGACGGGGCTCGAACCCGCAACTTCCGCCGTGACAGGGCGGTGCTCTAACCAATTGAACTACAGTCCCTTATTCAGGGCTTTACTATAGTGGCAGCTTTTTAGGATTTTGTCAAATAATTAGTTCTTACCTTTGGGCTTGAGGATGATGGCAGGTTTATTGATGGGTTCTACACTAAAAACTAAGACGTGGGTGAGGTTTTTCCTAAAGTTATTGTCACTGACGATAATTAAAGAACGTCGTCCATTTGGCAAGTTGGGACCAAAAGTAAGGCCTTCAATATTGTCTAATGTTATATTTAACTTATCGAAATCTAACAATAGTTTCTTTTTAGCAGGCTTAATATTCTTGATTTTGGCGGTATCTAAATTATTGATATTACTGATATCGTCCGCACCTGCCAAAGAAATTTCATACAATTTAATCGTGAAACCTGCACCCAAAGAAAAAGAACGCTCTAAACCAAGAAAATGCGTGTCATCAATGGCGAGTAAGTCTACTAAGCCGCTATTATTAAACCCATCTGCCTTAATTGGATGTTCAGATACTTTATCAGTTAAGTAAAGATATTCGGCGATGGGTAAACCTGTAGTTAAATTGTAGCTAAAAATCCTTGACGGGCTACCATTGTTGACAGTTGCTAATTTACCATCTTGAAATAAAGCGTTTTCTGTGGCGGTAAATAAATAATTTTGACTAGGTGTTATTGTTAGGCTTTCAAAACCTAAGTTATTCTGAACACCTCTAGTTTGGGGAGCATTTGGCAAGTATTTTTGATGGATTGGTAAAGCTTTTAATTGCTCTCCAGCTAAAGAGAACTCGTTAACAAAAGGATTAATTAAATTGGTGGGTGTAGAATTACCTTCGGAAGAAATATATAAAGTACCCTTACTTGTTAAAGCAATTCCTTCAGGATCGATACCTTGCTCTGGAAAATTTTGTCCATCTTGATTATTTAGCAAAGTCACATCAGTAAACTTGACTGCACCTAAAAAGTTTTCTTTAAGTTCGATAGTGAGGGTATAAAATCTTGCTGGCGCTTTTTCACTGCGATCGTCAGAGATGCTATAGTAAACATTTTTTCTAGCATCATAAGTAATACCAGAAAGTCCGCCGAGTAAGGTTCCTTGTACTTTGGTATCCCCAGGAAACGTGACTTCGCCTAAAAAATCTATGTCTTTGATGGTAGAGGCTTTACTTGGCATTACGGTTAAAGGTACGCCCGTAAATCCACTGAAAAAGCTAAGAATAATAACTTTAAATATAAGAAGAAATTGCGTATTATTGCTCATGATAATTAAACCTATCATAATTTACACCAGCACCTTATCAGCGTCAAGATAAGCAACTATTAAGAAAAAGTTATCAAAAGATTATTAGTTAGGAATTTTGTAAAAAACTAACAAACCAATCTTTAAGATGAAGAGTGGCGAGACAATCATCTTCGTTATACTCAACGATCGCATCTAATAAAGTGCGATCGCCTGTTTCTAACCATTTATCATACCAAAGTATTGATTGAGAGCCGTTTGCTTCGGGGTTGCGCCAGGCAAAACCCAGCCACCGTGCTACAGTTTTTAAAGCGTAGCTTTCCGTTGGTAAGACGACAGTATGCGCTACTTGCTCGTAGATATCGATAAACCTTGTTAGCAATTGTGATATTTGTTCCTTTGGGGTGTGATAGAGTTTGGCTAATCGCTTGACTGTATCGACTTCATAGGGGCAAAAATGAAAGATTGGTGCTTGAGGATATTGTTCAACTAAATCTAGAAATTGCTGCCATACTTGTTCTTCCTCAGCTTGGCTTTCTGCCAAAAAAGCGTAATACTTTTGGGTATTCGCTATGCGATCGCAAACTACAACTCCTAACAAGTAATCTAAGTTTAAGTCTGGTTGCGCTTCAATATCAAAGTAAAGTTCTATGGGAGCAATCAAAGACTCAGGCTTTGGCGGTAAATATTTACCTTGTAATAGATCCTGTAAAACTATTTGAGATGTTGGTGTGGGTAGGGTTTTTTTAATTTCGTAAGCACTACCAAAAGGTAGAATAATCGGGCTATTTTGGAGCGCTGATTGAGCTTGTAATACTAATTGCTGAGCGCTTTTACCTTCAAAACTTGGTAGAGTATCGATGAAGTCGGGATTTGCTTTAGCTAAAGATTCTAAGGTAACTAAGTCAATAGTTTGCAAGTCACTGTAGCGATTAGGCGTGACACCAGGTAACAACGAAAGGTGTTCGGTAGCTTTAGCTTCGGCGTAACATTGAGTAAGCCAACCGCAAAAGTTGCATTTTTGCCGAGAAATAAATACTTCAGGAATTTCTGGGAAGTTTAGGGTATTAATGCACTCCTCAACTGATAAGTGCATGAGGGGAATCCATTTACTCAAACTGACTTCGTAAGCGTCAGTACGCCGCAATATTAACAAAGCTGTGGGAGGATTGGAAGCTTGACAAATTGCCAACATTTCTGCGTCGTAGGCTACTACGATTTGATACTCTAACTTGGGACGTTTGCCTAATTGAATATTGGCGGGGATATACAACCAGTCGCCAAACTTAGAATTTCCTTGCTGTCTAATTAATAAATGTGGACGACTTAATAAGGTAATGTTTTCTGAGTAAGGTGCAAGTATTACTCCTTTATAGATACATTCTACGCCTTGGCGCATCAATTCAATAGTAGCTTCTGCTCCCGCTTCCCAGTCATATTTAGGATATTCTGGGCGGTGATAGTTGTATTGAGCTAAAACAAATTTTTGATAGGTAAATTTTTCTTGGATTACTCTATGCAGCCCATCACTAATTGGATCTCTTTGGCTAAGATCGCCATTAGTATCTAAAAAAGCCCTTCGCTTGCAGCGTTGGTATTGCAATAAAATTTCAGCATTAAGCAGCATGGCTCTAGACTAACAATAATTTGGTAATTGGTAATGGGTAATTGGTAATGGGTAATTGGTAATAATTTCAATGAGCAATTCCCAATGCGGTAGGAATGAGGCGGAGACAGGAGAGGTGCAAAAGGAAAAATCATCACACTTTCAGCAATGCCATAATTTGCTAGGGAATTCTTACGTTTCTATAGGCTTGTTAGGATTCGGGGAGAAAAAGAGCGCGCGTACTTGCGGCATTAAAGTTAATAAAGCTGTTATTTTTTATTTATGAGTATTTCTACTTCCCAATCTAAACTCCAGTTACATCGCCAGCAGTTTCCAGCTTTAACCAATAAGACTTATTTTAATTATGGCGGACAAGGCCCAATTCCTCAATCAGCGATCGCAGCCACTAATAATGCTCAAGAATATATCCAGACTTACGGGCCATTTTCGACTAAAGTTAATGGCTGGATTGCCCAGCAAGTAGAAGAAACAAGAAAGGCGATCGCCTTTGAACTAAATACTACACCTGATACTATTACCCTTACAGAAGATGTTACGGTGGGCTGCAATATTGCTTTGTGGGGTATAGATTGGAAATCGGGCGATCGCATACTCCTTACTGACTGCGAACATCCGGGTATAATTGCCACAGTACGAGAAATTGGGCGCAGATTTGGGGTAGAAATCGATACTTGTCCGATTATGGCTACTTTAAACGAGGGCGATTCTGTACAAGTAATTGAACAACATTTATTGCCGCGCACTCGTCTTGTAGTATTAAGTCATTTGCTTTGGAATACTGGGCAAGTTTTGCCTCTTGACAAAATTGTACAAGTATGCAATCAAGCTAAGGTAAGAATTTTAGTAGATGCAGCGCAATCAGTTGGCTCATTACCTTTAAATTTAACTCAATTAGGAGTAGATTTTTATGCCTTTACAGGTCATAAATGGTGGTGTGGTGCGGCGGGTGTAGGCGGCTTGTACGTGCATCCAGAAGCTAGAGAAAGCTTACAACCGACGTTTATAGGTTGGCGGGGTATTTTGACCGATAGTAAAGGCAATCCTACAGGTTGGCAACCAGATGGACGCAGATATGAGGTGGCAACATCAGCTTACGGACAGTATGCAGGATTAAGGGCAGCGATCGCAACTCATCAGCAATGGGGGACGACAGAGGAAAGATACGAGCAAATTTGCGATTTAAGCAAGTATTTGTGGGAAAAGTTAAATCAACTACCTAAAGTTAAATGTTTACGGACATCTCCACCAGAAGCGGGACTTGTATCTTTTCAACTTGATAATAGTAAAAACCGCCAATTGGTAGAGTTTCTAGAGGAGCAAAAAATCATGACGCGGATATTATTAGATCCTGATTGCGTCCGTGCTTGCGTCCATTATTTAACGTTGACAGCAGAAATAGATCGATTAGTTGCAGGAATTGAGAGTTTTATTAGCAATATTTAATTATGCCTAAACCGATTATTTATATAGCTATCACCAATCACGGTTTTGGTCATACTACGCGCGCGGCTTCTATTGCTGCAACTATTCAAAAGCTTTACCCTGATGTATTGCTAATTATCGTCACCACTGCACCTCGTTGGTTGTTGGAATCATATATTGAAGGAGATTTTATTTATCGTCCCCGTAGCTTTGATATTGGTGTAGTACAAGCGGATAGTTTGACAATGGATAAAGCTGCTACTTTAGAGAAATTGCAAGAAATTAAGGCAAAACAGCGCAGTATTGTTTCGTCAGAAGTTAACTTTATTCGTCAAAACCGCGTTAGTTTGATTTTGGCTGATCTTCCGCCTTTAGCTGGTGTATTTGCGAAAAATGCCGGGATTCCCTGTTGGGCGATGAGTAACTTTAGCTGGAATTTTATTTATCAAGATTGGGGAAAAGAATTTAGAGAGATAGGCGATTGGATGAGTCAATGTTATAGTCAATGCGACTTGTTGTTGCGGCTACCATTTCATGAACCGATGAGCGCTTTTAACAATATTACCGATGTTGGCTTAACTGGCGGTTCTCCTCGCTACCAAGACGACGAAATCCGCGCAACTTGGCAAATAAATACACCTATAGAGAAAACAGATTTACTTACCTTTGGCGGCTTGGGTTTGCAGCAAATACCCTACGATAATCTTAAAAACTTTCCCGATTGGCAATTTATCAGCTTCGATGCGTCTGCGCCCAATTTACCTAATTCACTTAAAATCACTGACCGAAAATATCGCCCAGTGGACTTTATGCCGCTATGTGGGAAAGTAGTTTCTAAGCCCGGTTATAGCACTTTCGCTGAAGCCGTGCGTTTAGGTATTCCCATTGTGACTATGACTCGTGACGATTTTGCGGAAGCTGCTTTATTGCTAGAAGGAATTACCAACTATTCCCAACATCAAATTCTCACCCCCGCAGAGTTTTTTCAAGGGAATTGGGATTTTTTACATCAATCGCCCCAACTACCCCACAAAACTGATTCTATAGCTAAAAATGGAAATGAAGAAGTTGCCCAATCAGTTATTAGCTATTTGTCTTAATTATGCACCATCAACAATTACTCAGAATTTCTACTAAAGGCAAATCTTTATACAAAATTACAGGCAAAATAGAGTCTATAGTTGCCGAATCTGGGATAAAAACAGGACTTTGTACAATATTTCTCCGCCATACTTCTGCAAGCTTGATAATTCAAGAAAATGCTGACCCAGACGTACTGTTAGATTTATCTAACTTTCTCGCCCAATTAGTCCCCGAATCTGCACCATATATCCATAATGCCGAAGGTGCGGACGATATGCCAGCACATATACGTACAGCTTTAACTCATACTTCTGAGCAAATACCTATCGCCCAAAATCGGCTTGTATTAGGCACTTGGCAAGGAATTTACATTTGGGAACATCGAGAAAGAAGCCAACAAAGAGAACTTGTAGTTCATATTATGGGGGAGTAATTGTTGCTTCAGGCAATATTAACATTGCATCACCAAAAGAGTAGAAACGGTAAGATTGAGCGATCGCATCCTCGTACAAGTCTAACAATCTTTGTCGTCCAATTAGCGCGCTAACTAGCATCAGCAAACTAGAACGAGGTAAGTGAAAGTTAGTAATTAATCCATCCACCACCTGCCATTGATAGCCAGGATAGATAAATATATGAGTTTTGCCACAAAAAGGCTCTAATTGTCCCGATGCTGCTGCCGCCCCTTCTAACGCCCTTACCGCCGTTGTTCCTACTGCAATAATTCTTCCTCCTTTAGCTTTGGTAGCGCGGATTTGGTCTACGGTTGCTTGAGAAACATCTATCCATTCACCGTGCATTTTGTGGGTAGTTACGTCTTCTACTTCTACTGGGCGAAATGTACCTACGCCTACGTGCAGCGTTACAAAAGCCGAGTTTATGCCTAATTCTGTTAGTTTTTGGATTAATTCGGGTGTAAAGTGTAGTCCGGCGGTGGGAGATGCGATCGCGCCTAAGTTTTGAGCGTACACTGTTTGATATTCGTCATCATCTGCTTGAGAATTTGTAATATAAGGCGGTAAAGGCATTTTTCCAAAAGAGTCTATAACTTGCAACAAAGATAAATTATTCGGGACATCAAACTTTAATAAACGTCCTCCCGTAGGTTCATCAATTTCTAGTACCGTAGCAGTAATAGATTTTTCGCCTTTCCCCTCAAAAACAATCTGTACTCCTGGCTGTAAGCGCTTTCCGGGCTTAACCAAAGCCAACCAAGTATTAGTCTGTTTTTCTTCTAGTAGCAAAACTTCTATAGCTGCACCGCTAATTTTACGCCCGTAAAGCCGTGCGGGAATAACTCGCGTATCGTTCATAATTAGCAAATCCCCCGGTTGCAGCAATGAAGGTAAATCGCTAAAAATGCTGTGATGGTAATCAGTAGACGAATTTACAACTAGCAACTTGGCGCTATCTCTAGGAGATGCTGGATTTTGAGCAATTTGTTCTAAGGGAAGCTTGTAATCGTAACTAGCCAAAGAGGAATCTAAAAAATCCAGCGACTTTAAACTAGGATGAGAATCTTTAAATGAATCTTGGTGCATAATATGATAGCAGTTAGTAAACTGGATTTTTATAGTTTTTTTGACTTCTACTAGGTATAAAAATAAAATATTTGGGTAGATTTACCCAGATAAAAGTAGGAGTTACCCCCTAGCCATAGCGATCGCCACTTTGCAACAATAGAAGTCTAAGATTGACTCGCCCCTAAAAAGCAGCAATGGAATACATTTATTATCTTGCCAATGCTACCCTCACTTTGAGGATTGTCGAGCATCTGCACCGCAGTCCTCAAATACCCATTAGCTTTGTTAGTGTAATTCATCAAATCGAGGGCTGGATCGTTAAGATTAAAACAGCATCTCCCCTCGATGGGCAACAAGATGGAGATTTTAGAGCTTTTTTGAATGAATTAGGCATAGCCTACGAGCCTCCCATGCGTGTAAATATGGCACTTTGGGACTTAGAATCTGGACAATCGCCGATTGATGTAATGCGTCGGTATCAAGTAGCAATAGTTTCGCATGGTAGCCCAGAAAGAGAAGAAATTGAAGCTTTCCGTCAGCAATTTGTGCAAGGTTTGGGTTATTGTCCAGAAACATTAGCGTAGAGACGTAGCGATGCTACGTCTATATTTAAAAAGATGCCACGTCTATATTTAAAAAGCTGCGGGGATATATTCTTTTAAAGACAAATTGTATTTTAAATCGGGCGAAGTCTTTTCGCAATAAACCAGCGCCACATCAAAGCTACAAGTATAATCCGCAAACTCTTGATAAGTAGCTAAAAAACTTTGAGCAGTTTTCCAGAGCTTTGCTTGCTTTCGAGGCGTAATTGCCAGCAAACCTCCCGCATCCCAATTTCCCGCACTGCGCGTTTTGACTTCGACAAAAGCTAAGGAATCGCAATTATTAGCAATTAAGTCAATTTCTCCCCAACGGCAACGCCAACGACGATGTAAAATTTGCCAACTGTTAGATTGTAACCATTGAGCAATAAAATCTTCTCCTAAAACACCTATATCGGGATAATGAGATGAGCGATCGTTTGCCATTGGCTACAACATAAAATGAATTCTACAACTGTGCTAAACAAGCGGATTTTGAGAAGAAGCGTGTTAATTTTACTAGCGATGCTCGTAAGTGCAAGTATTTGGGCTTCCCCAGCTTTCGCTCTCGACTATAACAGAGAAAACTTGCTGGGTAGAGATTTTTCTGGGCAAGT
>CAJQOK010000191.1 GCA_905479905.1 uncultured Aliterella sp. | reverse complement strand
AACAGTAAAACGCGCGCTTCCGGCTCTTAAATAGCCAACTAAGGTAACTCGACCAGCTTTTACCATCGCGTCTGATGCTGCCAAGACTGCCGGAAAACCCTTTGTTTCAATCGATCCAACTGCCTGTGCTGACGACATGGGAAATCTCCTAAGTTTGATAGATTATGTACCAGACAATAATTGTACGAATATTTGGTCGCATTGACGGTTGTGTCGCAAATTCTTTTTGTCATCAACAATCTGTGACAACCACATTGGTATGTTTCTCGTACATCATTGATGACTAAAAAATGTATTATCACTTGACAAATTTGTAAGTATGACTACCATAACCCGCGTAAGAGAAAACTGCCGATGGCACTCAAGTAAATTAAAAAATTTTGGACTTATTTAGCGATTACTAGGAGCCAATAGAGTTAGTCAACAGTAAAAATACTGGCTGAATTATTGATTATTAAGTAAAGCTTATTGCAGTATTTCAGTATGTTCACTGAGAGATTGTTATAAACTTTACAGTATAGTTGCTTAAGCACGTAAAACCAAAAACCTAGTTAGTTGTAACAATTTCATGAATCAGTTAACGACAACTCGTAAACAAAATTGTTTTCAGAACGATCGCCGCGTGATAAATCCAAAAATTCAACATTTTTTGGTCAATGAAAGCCCGGAAACTCCATGTTTAGTTGTAGATTTAGATGCGATCGCCGAAAATTATTTGACTTTGCGCCGTCTGATGCCACAAGCACAAATTTACTATGCGATGAAAGCTAACCCAGCACCAGAAATTTTACAGCTATTAGTTGGATTAGAAGCAAAATTTGATACTGCTAGTATCTATGAAATTGAACAATGTATTGCTGCTGGCGCTGCGCCAGCAGACATTTCCTATGGCAATACAATTAAAAAATCAAAGGATGTTGCCAGCGCATACAAACTAGGCATAAGGTTGTTTGCCTTTGATAGCTTAGGCGAATTAGAAAAAATTGCTACTTACGCACCAGGATCAAAGGTTTATTGTCGCCTACTAATGAACAATGAGGGTGCAGAATGGCCTCTGTCGCGAAAATTTGGCTGCGAAATTGATATGGCTTACGACTTGCTGGTGCAAAGCCACAAACTTAATTTAATTCCGTATGGCGTATCATTTCATGTTGGTTCTCAGCAGACCGATCCTACCCAATGGGACAAGCCCATTTGTCAAACAGCAATGCTGTTTTCAGCCCTCAAGCAAGTAGGTATCGAATTGCAGATGATCAATCTAGGAGGTGGCTTTCCTGGTAGTTACCAATCAGAAATTCTTGATGTAAAAAATTATACTAATGCTATTACCAAATCTATGTATAGCTACTTTGGTAATAATTTGCCAGAGATGATGCTTGAACCAGGGCGAAGTCTTGTTGCAGATGCTGGAGTAATTCAAAGTGAAGTAGTGCTAATCTCACAAAAGTCTTATACAGAAAATAAGCGTTGGGTTTTTATAGATATTGGCAAATTTGGTGGTCTTGCCGAAACTATGGATGAATGTATTAAATATCGTATTTGTACTCCTAAAGATGGAGCGGAAACAGGGTTAATTATTCTTGCTGGCCCTACTTGTGATAGTGCTGATATTCTCTACGAAAAAGCTGATTACGAATTACCACTGAATCTGCAAGTAGGAGATAAAATTGAGATTTTAAGTACAGGTGCTTATACCAGTTCTTACTGTTCTGTTGGCTTTAATGGTTTTCCGGTACTAAAGGCTCATTACATTTAAAAGTTATAAATAAGAGGAATTAATGGCTTTATTATTAGTCGTAATGGCGGCAGTTTCATTTACTGTAGGCGGTGTATACATGAAACTTTCTGCTGGATTAACTCAATTAGTACCTAGCTTACTGGTGTATGTGTTTTTTGCAGCCGGAGCAAGCTTACAAACTCTAGCTATGCAAAAGTCGGAATTAAGCATAACTTATCTTTTGGTTTTGGGATTAGAATCAATTTTGGCGTTATTGTTTGGTGTTTTCTTATTTAAAGAAGCCTCTTCTTATGGAAAATACTTGGGTACAACTTTAATTGTTGCTGGTATGGTGATTGTGCGTTATGGCGATAAACTGCCACGTTTTTAATTGAAATTTTTAACGCTCAAATTTTTTGCTTTGCATATTTTTCGCAAGTAACCTGTAATGATATGCGATCGCATCAAAAAGGATTTGCGACACAAGGGCGATCGCGCCTTAACTTGCCAAAAGCTATTAAGTTCTAAATTCTTCTACTTTTGCAGTGTAGTGAATTGGCAAAACAACTTCGACATTTTCTGGCGGGTTAGCAACAATGTAGTAAGTCATTGCTTTTTCTCCACAGACTTTCGCCCCTGCCTCAATTCCCGCAGCTAAAGCAATTTGTACTTCCGAAACTTTACCCCGAATGCTGACGACAAAACGTCCACTCTCCGCTAAGTTGTAATCAACCAGCGTCACTGAACCAGCTTTAACCATTGCGTCTGCGGCGGCAAGCACTGCCGGAAACCCCAATGCTTCAATTGTTCCTACTGCTGCTGGCATGATTAAATTCCTAAGTCCACCGAATACGTGCAATTAATTTTACGCGGCTTTGTTGTTCATTGGGAAAAATAACTTTTTAATTTACAAGCGGATAGCTATAATTTTCGGCTTGCGACCATTCCCACATTGAACCAGCGTAGTTTTTGACGTTGGTATAGCCCAAACTAACTAGCACTGCAACCAAAAAAGCGGAACGAATGCCGCCTGTACAGTAAGTAATAATTTCCTGATCACTGTCCTTTTCAATTCCTACAAGTTTAAGCTTGTAATCTATTTGTTCAGAAGATAGTAAATAACCATTGGGTTGCAGTAGTTCTTTAAAGTAAAAATGTACTGCTGATGGGATATGTCCGCCTCGCTTTTCCCCGTAAGGAGTAGCCCCAGCGTATTCTCTGGCTTCTCTGCTGTCAATGATAATTAAGTTTTGGGAATGATTTAGCCTAGATTGCAATTGATGGGCTGAAGTTTCCCAAGTAGTTGTACGATTAATTCTAAAATCGCCTATTTGTTGCGGTTTAGTTCCCCACATTTCCAGCGCTACGCCTGCTTTGACTAGCGCCTGTTGTCCGCCATCAACAAAGGCTGCTTGGCAATGCCCTAAAGTGCGTAACATCCAAACAATCCGCCCTTCTTCTCCAAAATGTAGAGGGTTTGTTGGATTGCCAACTACAATTACAGGATTGTTGTTTGAGATGTTGATTTGACGCAGGAGTTGCTCTAAAACTTGAGCATTGTCTAATAATTTGCCCTTGTTTGGTAGAGTTTTTTGCGAAAATTCTTGCCAATTTACGCAACGAGCATTTATTGCGTGTCCAAATCCCCAACTGATTCTACTACGAACATCAAGAATCGTCGCCCCTGCCTCTATTAGCTCTTTGGCAGTAGTTGCGTTTATTATCCAAGGAGTTATTTTTTCCATACTCTGAGTAGGAACGACGCTTTTAGTTGCTTAAACCCGCCGCAATGAGCAGATATTAATAATCAGGTTTTACCAGTTGGCTACAGCTTGGCTAATAGCATTACTAGCCTCAGTCAAAGATTGCTTGCGTCCTTCATCGCCACCGCTATCGAGGTTGTCGGCGTTAATAAAGGTGATGTCTGTAATACCAATGAATCCAAAAATTGCTTTTAAGAAAGGCTCTTGAAAATTATAGCCACCCATTGGTGTACCAGGTCTAAAAGTACCGCCGCTAGAAGTAATAACTAGCATTTTTTTGCCGCTAACTAAGCCTTGATAACCTTGCTCGTTTATGGCAAAAGTGCGCTCTATGCGGACAATTTGATCGATGTAAGCTTTAAATGTAGACGGTATATTTAAATTGTACATTGGTATGCCAAAGACATAGCGATCGGCTGCTAATAGCTCATCTATCAAGGTATTGGAGACATTAATAGCCTTCTGTAGTTCGGGTGAATGGGTTTCGGGTGCAGAGAAAGCGGCGGCTATCCAAGGCTCATCTACATGGGGTACGGGGTGATGACCCAAATCTCTATAGGTGACTGTATCTTGAGGATGGGCATTTTTCCAGTCGGTGACAAATCTGTGAGTAAGACTGCGAGAATGCGACCTTTGGGCGCGTGGGCTAGAGTCTATATGTAAGATATGAGCCATCTGTTAGTTGTCCTCGTAATGATAATTTAACATCAAACTAACTTAAGATAACATTGTTTATCAATTTTAGGCATCTATGTCTGAAGACAGGAAATTGCTTAAATAGTCGTTGACGGGTAAAGTCTAATTGGTTGTTTGGCGTAGGTGGGATGGATGGGGTACATTATTGCAACAGCAAATAT
>CAJQOK010000190.1 GCA_905479905.1 uncultured Aliterella sp. | reverse complement strand
TTACTACCGGGGTATTACTAATTTGGTTTGGAATTATTCAAATTAACCCTAAGTTTTTACCACCTATACCTTTAATACATCCTTTAACTCAGGGAAACTTGCATCAGCGCCTAAGTAAAGCAATGATACAGCTTTCTATGGGTAGCAAATGGTGGACACAAGCAATTTTAGGATTTGTTTGGGGTTTAATGCCTTGTGGTTTTCTGTACGCCGCCCAAATTAAAGCCGCCGAAACTGGCAATATTTGGCAAGGTGCGGCAACGATGGCGGCTTTTGGGTTGGGAACTTTGCCCACGATGTTAGGGGTAGGGATTTCTACTTCTTTAGTTAGTAAAGATCGGCGCAGTCAACTATTTAGGTTGGCTGGCTGGGTAACTATTACCGTCGGTGTATTGACTCTCTTGCGGGCGATGGGGGAGGAAATGATGGTTTATTTTACGGGGCATGGAGCGTTATTGTGTTTAATGTTAGCTCTTGCCAGTCGTCCGATTAGCCGTTTGTGGGCGCAACCATTGAAGTATCGCCGCGCTTTGGGGTTAGGAGCCTTTATACTAGCGATCGCCCACGTTACAAATACCATGCAGCATAACTATGGTTGGAACTTAAGTTCTATACTTTTTCTACTTCCCAATCATCAAATAGCAATAGGTATGGGGTTAGTTGCCTTTCTACTGCTTGTTCCCGCAGCTTTTACTAGCAGGGACAAAATACAGAAAAGTTTGGGCAAGTATTGGCGACAAATTCATTTATTAAGTATTCCAGCTTTGCTACTTGCGGTAATTCATGCCGTACTTATTGGTACTCATTACCTAGGCGGGATTGGTGAAACATGGATAAATCAGTTTTTGGTCGTTATTTTGGGGTTGATGACTTTGGGAGTATTAATATTACGTTGGCAAAACCCATTAATATCGCGCAAGTTATGATCAGCTTTGTTTTGTTTCAATCTGTAAGGAGATCCCCCCCAACCCCCCTTAATAAGGGGGGGGAATATAATAATGTCAGGAATAAAATGGGGGATTTAGGGCGATCGCAAATTGTGGCAACTTTTAATCAAGTAATCAGTTTTGGCGGATTGATATTACTTGCAACTTTAGTTACTACTCCCGCTAATGCTCACAAAATAGAGATTCACCAGGATGTAGGCGCAACTATGCACATTGAACCAAACGATGCTCCCCGCGCGGGAGCATCGGCTTTAACTTGGTTTGCGCTTACCCAAAAAGGCGGGAAAGTTATCCCTTTAAATGAATGCGATTGTAAGTTGTCTGTTTACTCCCAAGCTTCCACAGCAAAACCTTTGCAGCAACCAATGCTCAAAGCAGTGTCTCAAGAGAGTTATCAAGGTATCCCCGCCGCAACAATTACTTTTCCTGTGGCAGGTGCTTATCAATTACAATTGCAAGGAAACCCAAAAGCTGGGGCAAAGTTTTCACCTTTTGAATTAAAGTTTGATGTTAACGTTGCACCGGGAGTTGTAGCACCAAGCCCAAACATTGCGGTAATACCTCAACAGGAGCAAACAACACCCCCTTGGCTGATTCCAGCCGCCGCTATTGGGGTAATTCTTACAGGTGCGATCGCATTTTTAGTATGGCAAAAGCTGCACCGCAAGAAATCTTTGTAGAGACGTTGCAATGCAACGTCTCTACACCAAAATTCTACGGCGGCTTGTTAACCCAATTGCTAAACCTATTATTACCGTACCTATCAAATAACCCAAGCTAATTAGCCGAGTTAGTAAAGGTGTCGCAACGGCGGCTACTTCTATTTCCTCGGTAGCGACAACGGGTTTAAATTGACTATTTACAGAAGTTGGGATAACTTCTACTTCTAACTTGTGCGGTGCGCCATCAAAAAATTGTTGCTGCCACTTTAACTTACCTGTAGCATCGGGAATCCCCTCATAAGCAAAAGCTACCCAGTTATTTTCTAGATCAGTGGTTTTGAGCTTAAAAGTTACATCTGTTAGCGGCTGATTAGTTTTTGAATCGATTGCGCTAACTTGTAAATTCGCTAATTCTCCTACGGTTGCGTACTTGTCGCCGCTTATTTGTACTTGTAGCTGAGAATTATTGGCAAAGGCGGCTTTTTCCGGCATTGTATGGGAATGATCGTGAGACTTAGATACTTCGGCGCTAACATTAACTACAACCAAACTTGCGATCGCAACTACTACCGCTCCACTCAATAACAATCGTACTCGCACCGGGGCAATTTCTCCTCTTTGAGGCAAAGATTGTTTACCCATTATCCAACCGCCACCAATCCCTACAGCTAACAAAACCACAAGTAATATAGCGTAATTGCGATACTTAACCGGGTTTTCTGGCACATCAAGAGTTAAAGTTTGCTCAATAAGGCTAAATTGATTTGCTGCAATCGGGGTAACATTTACCAATAACTTGTATTTGCCCCGAATTGGCAGCATTTGCTGAAATTGTACTTTACCTTCTGGGGCGATGGCTTTTAATTCTAGTAACTTAGTACCTTCGACAACAGGAAAATCTGTACTAAAAAAAGGAGTGTTAGGCGGTGTAAATATTTGGACTTTAAATAAACTATTTGTCAACAATTCCCCGGCGGGATTTCGCGCCGTTAATGTTAATAAAGTAGGCGATTGGGGCTTTGTAGCTTCCGCTTCAAAGGGGTAAAACTGCCCCACAGGTGGACTTGTGGTTAGTTGAATACCAGGCGACGGTGTTTGGGATAACCCAACAATTGCAAACAGAAGTAAGCTCATCAAGCCCGTAATAGCTATGATGAGCGCTGAACGCTGAGATTTTGACATTTCAGATTATAGACGTATTAATGGCAACTAATGGTCAAAGTGTGATGGCGCAAAGAGTGCATCGAATCATGGATAGCGGGATAGGTCGAAAAATATACCGTCCACAGCGTCAAAGCGCACAGCGAAGTATAAAGTGTCAACTGTACAGGCAATGATAAAGTCCAATCAATTGCCCGTCTTTGAACGTAAGTAAGATTATTTGTAGTTCTCACAACCAGTGTTCCTCGCACATTAATGTAGAGTTATTAGCGCATCGCAGGCATTCTGACTTAGAGATTTTACTAATCGTCTCATTACAGTTGCGGAACAGTGTCGGAATTGCACCGAACTTTCCCTTGCGTTGAGCAATTATTCTATCACTAAGCGCGACGCGCCAAAACTAACAGTAAAATATAATGCTAATTAGTCTTGAGGATAAGTAACAATATGTGTACAGCTTGTTTACTAATTTCTGCTTTAATGCTGTTTACTCCCGCAGATAATGTAGCGCCATCTTACCAAGTTTCTGTAGCCCAGGAGACTCAAGTAGCCATTACACAAATGGTTAAGCAATTACCTAAGTCGTCAGATACAAGGTTATTACGCAGTGGGCTATTAGAATTGCATTCGCAGTTAGCGACTACGAAAAATGACACTCAAGCCCAACAAATTATTGATAGTGAACTAAATATTTTATCGCAACAGTTAAGTAATTCGTCGAGTGGGGAAGAAGTAACCGAGTTGCTGGAAGATATGTTGATAGAAGATGAGCCAGCACCGCTTGTAAAAAGTTTAAGCCCCGCGCCGAATAAATCCCTTCCAACTTGGGGCTGGCTGCGTTAAATAACTGTTCTTTAGATACCTTTAACTTAGGGGCTATACGCCCCAAATTCCTTACTTTAATATTTCCTCTAACTGGTGCTGATTCCAAAGAGTTTGATACAATCCTGGCTGTTTCACCAATTGCGCGTGAGTACCAGCTTGGACAATTTGCCCTTTATCCATCACTAAAATTCTATCGGCGGTAGCAGTGGCGGATAATTGGTGAGAAATAAACACAACAGTTTTGCGTTTAGTACCTTGAGAAAGATTGTTTAAGATATCAGTAGCAGTTTGATTATCCACGCTAGAGAGCGCATCATCCAATATTAGTACGGGCGCATCTACTAGCATGGCTCTAGCTAACGCTGTACGCTGCCTTTGACCGCCAGAGAGAGTAATTCCGCGTTCTCCGACGATAGTTTTGTATTCTTGGGGAAAAGTGCGAATTTCTCCGTCTATTTGGGCAACTTTGGCACTATATTCAACTTCTGCTTGGTCGCTGACTGGATCGCCGTAACGGATGTTATTTTTAATTGTAGTGCTAAAAAGAAAGCTATCTTGAGGTACATAGGCGATCGCCTGACGCAATGAATCTAAGTCAAGTTGGGTAATATCTACCCCATCAAGAAATAATTGCCCTGGTTCAATATTTAGCAAACGTGGTAAAGCATTAGCAAGGGTTGATTTACCCGAACCAATAGCACCTACAATAGCTACAGTTTCTCCCGGAGAAATCGTTAAATTGACATTATCTAAAGCTGGAATAGTAGCGCCGGGATAGGTAAAGCTAAGATTCACCGCTTTTAGTTCGCCTTTTACTTGTTCTTTGGGTAAATGTACAACTTGGTCAGAGTTTTGAATTTTGGGCGTGACAGTCAAAATAGATTCAATGCGATCGATACTAACTTCACCCCGTTGGTAAGCTGTAATTGTAAAGCCTAACAAGGCGGTGGGAAATACCAAACGCTCTACATAAATTAAAAGCTTAAGAAAATCACCGATAGTAATTTGTCCATAAATAATTTGACTAGATCCCAGCCACAACAAAATTAGTAAACTAATATAAGCAAGTCCTCCCACAAGCGGAAACAAAGTATTGCGGGTTTTGGCTAGTTTTAAGTTAGCAGCTAAAAGCCTTTGGTTGTTTTGACTAAACGCACGGCGCTCGTTTTCTTCTTGGGCGTAGATTTTAATTAAAGCAATTCCGCTCATATCTTCTTGAATCAACTCACTAACAAGAGAAAGTTCCTCTTGTACCTCTAGTTGTTCGTTGCGGAGGCGATCGCTAAATAACTGTACAGTAACTAGCATAAATGGATAAATAGCGATCGTTGCTAGAGTTAGCTGGACGCTAATTGCTAACATTGCTGGGAGAGTAAGAGCGTAAGCAAATACCGTATTTGCCAAACTCAGCACCGCAAACCCTACCAATCGCCGGATATTTTCGACATCGCTAGTGGCGCGGTTAATCAAGTCACCCGCCGTATTTAGGGCAAAATAAGCAGGTTCTAACTTTAGCAGGTGTTGAAAAATCTTTTGTTTTAGGTCAAATTCTACCTGTCGCCCAACACCAAATAAAGCAAGGCGGGAAACCATGCGGATTACCCACATGATCGAACTAAGAACAATAATTAGGATTACATAACGTAAAATTTGGTCGAAACTAAAAGCCGATTGAAATTTATCGACAATTTCCCCAATCAACTGCGGAATATAAACACCAATAGCATTAACAACAAGTAAAGCAACAATACCTACAGTAGTTGCTTGCCAATGGGGACGCAGATAAGAAACAAGTTTAGCAAGTCGAGATTGAGCCATTAGAGCAATTGAGCAACTAATACGATTTTAACGTTTGGGCGATCGCAGTAGTTATGGTCAAAAGTTAGGTAATGGCTGTACAATCTTACTTCTTGCCGATAATCGCCGTTACATTTAAGGCTGTTTTGGTAGTGCTTGTCTAACTACTTCAATATCAATGGCTAACACTTGTGCTATTTGCTCTACACTCAGCCCCAATTCTATCAAGCTTGGCACAGTTTCTAACTTGGCGGCTAAACGCCCTTGTCGTTCACCTGCTAAACGCCCTTGTTGTTCGCCTTCGGTAAAGGCTTCTTGGTAAACTCTGGTATTTCTAATCAAGTCTAAACCTAACATTGCTTCAACCTCCTGACGGCTAAGAGAAGGAAATTTGTATATTACTATCGTCTCAATTCTCTTGAAAACCCTTTGGGAGGCAGAAGCCTCCCCAAAGGTTTTCGCAAACTCGATAATTTGCTGCTGCAATTGTTCGTCAGTTAACTGTTGTCTGGCTTTAGCAATTAGCGATTTAGCTGTAGTGGCGGCTATTTTCTCGTTTTCTACCACTAACTGAATAATCCCTATACCGAGAGACTGATTTTGCCTTAATTCATCTAAGTATATTCTTTTAACGCGATCGCCCCCTAAGATGAATTGATAGGGCAACGGTGGCTCAGATTCTATACTCCGCTTTGGATAAACTACAATTGCCTGCCAATTATTTATAGTTTTATATTGGTACAAATATAAAAAGATTTCTGCAAAAAGACGATAGTAAAACGTTTCGTCTTTTTGAAACTGTACTTCAACAAAGTATATAGGTAAATTTGGTTCGTCTGGGGAGGGTAAAAACAACCCATCAGTGCGGAAGGCAACTTGTTTAAGCTCAATAGAGGTAAATTGATAAGCATTAGCTTGAGTACCAGGTTGACCAATCAATTCAAAAAATATACTCGGAAATTCTTGAAATAATTGGTAAAAAAGAGTATCAGTTTTCACAGGCAAATTTGGTAACGTAGAGACGTTGCGGTGCAACGTCTTCTATATCATGGTGAGAATTTGAGAAATCATGCGATTAGCCTGAAATGCGTAACCACCACCAAATAAATTAAAGTGATTGAGAATGTGGTAAAAGTTATACAAAGTTTTGCGTTGCTCGTAACCCGGAGCTAAAGGAAAAACCTCATTGTAGCCGTGATAAAAAGCCGCCGGAAACCCACCAAATAGTTCTGTCATGGCAATATCGACTTCGCGATCGCCATAATAGGTTGCAGGGTCAAAAATGACTGGTTCTCCTCCCTCTGTACAAGCAGCGTTACCTCCCCATAAATCGCCATGTACTAAAGATGGTTGCACTGGGTGCGATAGCAACTGAGGAAGTGATGCTAATAATTGTTCTTGTTGAGGGAAATTTCCCCCCTTACGTTTAGCTAATTGAAATTGATACCCCAAACGGCGAGAAGCATAAAATTCTACCCAATCCGTTGTCCAATGATTAATCTGCGGTGTAGAACCAATAGTATTATTTTGTTCCCACCCAAAACCACTAGCGCTAGTAGTGCGGTGCATTGCAGCTAAATTGCGTCCCATTTCTTGCCAAGAATTAGTAGTTCCCGCACCCAGTTTTAACCACTCTAAGACGATATAAGCCGAACTTTCAGCGACTCCCCAACAAATCGGTTTTGGGACGCGAATAGTGTTTGTTTGCGCTATCTCCTGCAACCCCAATGCTTCAGCAACAAACATTTCGACTTTAGCAGCTTCGTTTAATTTTACAAAGTAAGTGCGCTCTCCATCGCTAACAGCGTAACCTTGATTGATGCAGCCACCGCTTACCGGGCGATGACTAGCAATTTTAAACTTTGGTTGAACTTGGGAGATATGTTCGGCTATTTGCGTCCACATACTTAATTAAGGCTTGAGAATAACCGCACCGTAAGCATTAGGTGAGAGATACTTTTGGGCGGCGGTTTGCATTACCGACACATCCAAGGCTTGAATCCTAGAAGGGTAATCAAAGGCTGGCGCTAAGTTTCCGACCATAGATTGATAATAACCATATAAACCCGCGCGATCGCTCGGAGTTTCGTTAGCAAAAATAAACCTGTTTGCTACTTGAGTACGAATCCGAGCAATTTCCCATTCTTCCACAGGCTGAGTTTGAATAGTATTTATATACTGGGCGATAGCTGCTTCTACTTGGGCTATATTTTCTACTGGAAGCGTTGCAGAAATATAGAAAGTACCTTGCAAGCGTTGGGTTATGTTGCTTACAGAAATGCTAGAAACAAGTCCTTTTTCTTCTCGCAAATCCCGCACTAGCCTTGAAGTACGCCCCGAACCTAAAATTGCTGCTAAGACATCAAGAGCATAAGTTTCTTGAAGATTACTCAATCCTGGAACGCGCCAAACCATTACTAATCGAGCTTGTTGTAGACTATCATCTTTTAATTCGTGGCGGACAATTTCTGTAAAAGCAGGTTCTTCTTTAAAGGTATTTGCTAAAGGTGGATGACTAACAACTGGTGAAACATTGGTAGCTTCGGTGAAACCATCGGCGACAATTTTAATTAATTCATCTACAGGTAAATTACCCACAGCGACGGCGGTAATTGAGTTAGGTTGATACCAAGAGCTATGAAAATCGCGCATTTGTTGCGGCTGAAGTTGAGAAATTACGTCAAATTCTCCTAGTACCGGGCGACGATAAGGTAAACGATTAAAGGCGGTTTGCATTGCTTGGGCAAAAGTGCGCCGACGAGGATTATCATCGCTGCGGCGGATTTCTTCGAAAACAACTAACTTTTCTCGACTAAAAGCATCGTCAGGAATTAAAGAATTAAGCACTACATCAATTTGCAGAGGTGCGAGGCTGGCAAAATCTTTTGGGGCAGTGGTAATGTAGTAATGAGTATAATCTTGGCTAGTCGCTGCATTAGTAACCGCTCCTCGCTCCTCAATTCGACGCTCAAATTCTCCGCTCACAATGCGTTTAGTTCCTTTAAAAACCATGTGTTCGAGAAAGTGAGCCATACCATTGATATCATCAGGTTCATTAGCAGAACCCACATTAACCCACAAACTTAGGTTAACGGCTTCTACTGGCATTTGCTCGGCTA
This sequence comes from uncultured Aliterella sp., assembly GCA_905479905.1. GTDB lineage: Bacteria > Cyanobacteriota > Cyanobacteriia > Cyanobacteriales > Chroococcidiopsidaceae > Aliterella. Next base: position 2,507 of record CAJQOK010000190.1, on the reverse strand, counting down.
CAATTGTCAAACCGTTAGGTAGCCGATGTAGAGTAGGAGAATTTAAGCGGGGTGGTTTTACAGCAGTTAAAGTCATTGGTAATACGCAAAAAGCCAGTATTTCCTTATTTTAGCCATTCTTGAGAACAGACTGAAAAGATCGTACTATTTTGGGTAAGTCTTTGCTCGTGCTTTGCGAAGTCTCAACCAAAAGATATACATATTTTTTACCGCTTTACGTAAGTTATGCTATCGGTTCAACAAATAAAAGCTAAAAAAAAATCTGTTCGCCGCAATCTTTGGTTAGAAAAGTTACTAGCAATTATTGCCTTTGTAAATTTAATTTTAGTAGGTTTCGATCTTAGTTATATACCTTGGCGAGATTTTTACTTTGCTGAAGCACCAACAATAGTTAAATACTATGACCAAGTTAAAGGTATAGAACCTCACCGCGAAACTCAAAGATATCTCAATAAAGTTGAGCAATTAGAAACCCAAGTTGAGCAAACAGGATTGCCATCGCCAGAAGTCGAGAAATTGTTGCAACAATTGCGTCAACTTAGCAATGAAATGATTGAAGATAATCCTTTTGATGTGGCAGGTAAAACGGGAAGTTTAGCTAAAATCAAAAGATTAATGCGTCTCCATGTAGCTAATTTTAATAATCGTTCTATAGAAGCATCAGCCCACGAAGCTTTTACATTATTTTGGAGTCAATTATATTTATCTCAAGCAGATTGGCAGAAGGAAGTTAGTTTCTTTAATACTCAATTACGCCCTTTAATTGAAACTAACTACTATCGAGATATAGGAGAAAATAGTCAATTTGTAGATAATTTTTGGTTAGTAGATTTACCATTTGTAGTCATCTTTAGTCTAGATTTTTTAATTCGGACATTTTTTATTAGCCTCCGCAATAGATTAAGTTGGTTAGAAGCAATGTTACGGCGATGGTACGATATTTTGCTGTTAATACCTGTGTTGCGGTGGTTGCGAGTAATTCCGGTAACGATTCGCCTCTATCAATCTCAGCTACTAAATCTTGAACCTGTGCGATCGCAAATTAATCGCGATTTTGTTGCTAATTTTGCCGAAGAAATTACCGAAATTGTTGGTATTAGAATCATAGATCAGCTTCAAGAAGCAATTAAAAATGGTAATATTAGTCGCTGGCTGCTGCGTTCTAAAAATGGCACTTATATAGATATTAATAATACTCATGAAATTAGTGCGATCGCATCTCGCATAGTAAAACTAAGCGTTGATCAAGTTCTGCCAAAAATCAAGCCAGATGTAGAAGCTTTGATTTATTACAATCTTCAAACTATACTTAACCAGTCTCCAGTATACAAACAACTTCAAAACGTGCCAGGGGTAAGTAATTTGCCGAAGCAATTAGCCAGTGAGATCGCCAAATCTGCTTATAGTGCGATCGTAAATATAACCGAAGATCGAACAAGTGCAAAAATGTGGCAGCAGCTAACTGACAACTTTAGTAAAACTCTAGAAACAGAGTTGCAAAAAGAACATAACCTTAAAGAAATTCAAAACTTGCTAGTAGATTTGTTAGAAGAAATTAAGATTAACTATGTTCAAAACATCCCTGAAGGCGGGATAGAAGAAATTTTAGAAGAATCTGAGCAAATTAGACGAATTAAGCGTAAAAGATAAAATTGTTAAGGAAGGAAAAATTATGGTTAATTCTTTAGAAATAAATACCCCGATTAGAGTAGGTTTAGTTGGTACGGGTTTTGTAGCAAAGCTTAGAGCCGAGATATTGCAGCAAGACTTGAGAGCTAAATTAGTAGCAGTAGTTGGTAGTACGCCTGAGAAAACCGCCGAATTTGCTCAAAAATACGATGTGGATGCGATCGCATCTGTAGAAGACTTAGTAAGCTTAGATATAGATTTAGTAATTGTTGCAACTATCAATAGCGAACATGGTTCCGTTTGTCGTCAAGCCTTGCAACACGGAAAGCACGTTGTAGTTGAGTATCCTTTGTCTTTAGATGTATACGAAGCGGAAGAACTAATCAATTTAGCGAATCGGCAAAATAAACTACTGCACGTAGAACATATCGAATTACTCGGCGGATTGCACCAAGCCCTAAAAGAAAATTTATCAGCAATTGGCAATCCATTTTACGCTCGTTACAGCACTTTAATTCACCAATCTCCTGCACCTCAGCGTTGGACTTATAACAAAGAATTATTTGGATTTCCCTTGAGTGGCGCAGTATCGAGGCTGCACCGCTTAACCGATTTATTTGGCACAGTTGCGACTATTAGCTGTCAAAACCGCTATTGGGGACTGGAGGGAGAGTTTTACAAGGCTTGTTTGTGTACAACACAGTTGCAGTTTACTAGCGGGCTTATTGCTGAAGTTGTTTATGGAAAAGGTGAAACTATCTGGATAGACGAACGTAAATTTACTGTTGATGGTGAAAAAGGCGGTTTAAGTTTTGACAAAGAAGATGGAAAATTAATCAATGCCGAAGGGATAAAAGCCATTGAAGTAGGTACGCGCC
>CAJQOK010000189.1 GCA_905479905.1 uncultured Aliterella sp. | reverse complement strand
ACTGATCAAAAGCCTCCGACTCGTCAGCAAATAAAAAGCTTAATAGTTGTGGCTTTGGGTGTAGTAATTGGGTTTCCAATTCTTTCAGCTTGGGCGATGGTAAATTTACCCGCTTCTCACGGAGCAATTGTTTTAGGGATTGCGCCTTTAGCTACGGCGATTTCTGGAACACTCCGTACAGGCGATCGCCCTTCAATAGGTTTTTGGTTAGCAAGTATATTAGGTAGCGCCACAGTAGTAGGTTTTGCAGTCTATTCTGGGGCGGGACACCTGCAAATAGGAGATTTAGCATTATTGGGGGCGATGATTGCAGCCTCTTTTGGCTACGCAGAAGGCGCACTATTAGCGCGAGTAATGGGGGGATGGCAAGTAATTAGCTGGGGCTTAATCGTTGCTGTACCAATGATGATTTTGCCTGTAATTGCCGCAGTATGGCAGCATGGATTAGTTGCCTCAACTACAGCGTGGTTGGGCTTTGGTTATATTGCGGTATTTAGTCAGTTTTTGGCGTTTTTTGCTTGGTACAAAGGCTTGGCAATGGGCGGAGTGGCGCGAGTGGGACAAGTTCAACTATTGCAGCCATTTTTAACAATTGCTGCCTCATCGTTGCTACTAAGGGAATCAATTTCTCCCGTTGCTATTGGCACGGCAATTATTGTACTTATAATTGTGATTTTGGGCAAAAAGGCGGCAGTGAAACGGGCTAAATAAGTCTACATCGGCGCTGCAACGATTGCTTAAGCAATCTTTGGTATTCAACATCTGCAACTTGATAAGCCCCAAACCGCTCTAAGTGCGGGTTGATCATTTGGGCATCAAACAAGACAAAAGAATGCGATCGCAATTTTTCTACTAATTTCACCATTGCAACTTTCGAGCCGTCAGGAATGCGATAAAACATTGATTCGCCGATAAACAACCCACCGATGGCAATTCCGAGAATTCCCCCGGCTAATTCATCACCAAGCCAAGTTTCAAAGCTATAAGCCCAACCATTGAGGTAAAGCGCCCAGTAAATTTCTTGTAATTCCTTTGAAATCCAAGTAGTTTCGCGATTAGCACAGCCCTTGACTACCGCTTTAAAATCGCGGTTGATAGCTACTGTGAATTTATCGGAGTTTAAAACGCGCTGCAATGACTTGGGGTAGCGGAATCGAGCATCTAAAGGAATTAACGTGCGATCTTTGCTCGAATACCACTGCAAGCTTTCATCTTCCTCCGCCATCAAAAAGTAACCTTGAGCGTACCCCTCAATGATGGCTAAAACATCATAATTCATTAATTAATCTGCGAGTTTAGAACGCCATTTTAACGTTAAAACCCTCATCAAATTTCTGGGACAATTTGGTTGACTCTGTAAAAAGGTTTGAGCTTCCCAATGCACTGACTCAGTATTGCCAATCTCTGATTACCTACATATACCGAGTTAACTGAACGCGATAACGTTCTTTTTTAGTAACCATAATCTCGCCAACTTCTAATCTTCCCTTACCGCGAATCGCAATCAAATCGCCAGACTTGACTTGATAACTTGTTTGAGTAACATCTTTCCAATTAACACGAACATCGCCGCCATCGATTAAGTCAGACATTTTGCTGCGAGACATTCCAAAACCCGCCGATGCGATCGCATCTAATCTCAAAGAAGCCTCAACAGTAGTCGATTCCTTCTTTTTGGGTTCTCTAATTCTCAATTCGCTTAAATCAATACGTTGAGTTTTTACGGGTACAGAACGTACTTGCTGCAAACTCATTTCTAAAAATTCGGCTATTTCGGGACTAGCGATCGCCTGCGCCCCCCTTTCGCCTAGTACAATAACATCGCCCGTCTTCTCACGGACAATTCCCGCCCCCAACATCGCCCCCAAAAAGTCGCGGTGAGTCGCCGTATCAAAAAGAAAGTTTCCAGCAATTTCTAGCGCCACTAATTCTACTTGTTCGCGTTCTAAAGGCATTTCCGAGCGGGCGATCGCTACTCGTTGGCGTTCGGCTTGTTCGTATCCACCCCAAGCCACTATTTGCACCTCTGTTAAGCGACTAAACACCCGTTGGAGTTCGGCAAGTTCTGGCGGAGACAAAAAGTCTGTTAACACAACTTCCCAGGTCTTAATTGCTTGTTCGGCGCGATCAATTACCCGCGCTATAGTGTCTCGATTTTCTACACTTTTTAAAATTTCTTCTCTTGGCAACATTGAATTCTAACTAAATGAATCTTATTACTGCTCGTCGGGATCGTTATATCCTTGTAAGTTTTCTGGCTCAAGTTGTCGCAATACGCGATTAGCTTGACGAGTAACTAAATCCGATCCTTTGACAACTACTAAATATTTGCCTGCGTTTAAGCGATTGCGGTAGGGGAGCGCGTCGCCACCACCTAAAGTTAAACCTACTCCACCCCCTGCAAAAAAGCTGCCCATAAAACCGCCACCAGCGCCTAAAAGAGCGCCAATAGCAATGTTACCCACTGTACCCGCCCAAGGAAAAGTATTTAAACCTGTCAGCAGATTAAAAGCTCCACCTGCGATAAACCCAAAAGGTACTAGCCAAAAAGAGAGTAGACGGGATTGTTTTTTAGCTTCATTATTAGGATCGATTAAGCCAAACTCGTCCGCCGTTTTGTAACCTCTGCCTAAAATACTGACATTTGTTAGGGGGATGCCTTCTTTTTCTAGAGTTACGTAGGCAGTCTCGGCTTGAATGCGATCGCTCATCACGGCGATAAGATAGTTCATATAAATGCGATAAATTTTGTTAGTGCTGGTTTCGGCTTTGGGTTATAGTTTAACTTGCTGCGAGTATGCCCCAAGCTATAGTTATTTTAATTATGGCAGGAACAATTATTGCTTGTGCCGCCGTGACTTTGGGCGCGATCGCGCGCAGCGCTAAAAGCGATCGCACTATTAATATGCAAAGCTAAAGTTAAAAATCAAAGTCCATCGTAAAAACGAAGTATAGCGCGACTTCCTACAGAAAAATGCCCAAAGTTCTTGTATCCGATCCCATTGACCAAGTTGGAATTGATATTCTCTCTCAAGTTGCCACCGTTGATATTAAAACCAATTTATCCCCCGAACAACTGCTCCAAATCATTCCAGAGTATGACGCATTAATGATCCGCTCTGGCAGCCGCATTACCAAAGAAATTATTGAAGCTGGAACCCAGCTAAAAATTATTGGACGTGCTGGTGTGGGTGTTGATAACGTCGATGTACCCGCCGCCACGCGCCGAGGCATAGTAGTAGTAAATTCCCCCGAAGGTAACACAATTGCCGCCGCCGAACACGCTCTAGCGATGATGATGGCGCTCTCTCGCTACATTCCCGATGCCAATGCCTCCGTAAAAAGCGGACAGTGGGATCGCAAAAGTTACGTAGGCGCGGAAGTTTACAAAAAAACCCTGGGAGTTATCGGTTTAGGTAAAATTGGCTCTCATGTGGCTAACGTTGCTAAAGCAATGGGCATGAAACTAATTGCCTTCGATCCTTTTATTGCCAACGAACGCGCCGAGCAGTTAGGCTGTCGCTTGGTAGATATGGATTTATTACTACGAGAATCTGACTACATCACCCTACACATCCCCAAAACTCCCGAAACAACCCACCTCATCAACGCCGAAGCTTTAGCCAAGATGAAGCCCAACGCCCGAATTATTAACTGTTCAAGAGGTGGAATTATTGACGAAGTTGCTTTAGCTGAAGCCTTAGAAAAGGGACAAATTGGCGGCGCGGCTTTAGACGTATACGAAATCGAACCCTTGGGAGAATCGCCCCTCAAAGCCTTGGGCAGACAAGCAATTTTAACTCCGCACTTAGGCGCATCTACCGCCGAAGCGCAAGTAAACGTAGCAATAGATGTCGCCGAGCAAATTCGGGACGTGCTGCTAGGCTTACCCGCCCGTAGTGCGGTAAATATTCCCGGTATTAGCCCCGATGTAATGGAAGAACTGCGACCTTATATGCAGTTAGCCGAAACTTTAGGTAAGTTTGTCAGTCAGTTAGCCGGGGGTAGAGTCGAGTCGCTAGTTGTCAAACTTCAAGGCGAACTTGCCACCAATAAAAGCCAGCCTTTGGTAGTAGCGTCGCTTAAAGGATTGCTATCTCAAGCTTTGCGCGAACGAGTAAATTATGTAAATGCCGGTATTGAGGCAAAAGAACGCGGAATTAGAGTGATTGAAACGCGAGATGCGGCGGTTCGAGATTACGCCGGATCGTTGTATTTAGAAGCTAAAGGCTCTTTAGGCACTCATTCAGTTACAGGGGCATTGTTAGGAGATGGCGAAATTCGGATTACAGATATTGACGAATTTCCGATCAACGTGCCACCCACTCAACATATGCTATTTACGTTACACCGCGATATGCCAGGACTAATTGGCAAAATCGGTTCGTTGCTGGGTAGTTTTAATGTCAACATCGCCAGTATGCAGGTAGGGCGTAAAATTGTACGCGGTGATGCGGTAATGGTATTGAGTTTAGACGATCCTTTACCCGATGGAAT
>CAJQOK010000188.1 GCA_905479905.1 uncultured Aliterella sp. | reverse complement strand
TAAAAGAGGAGTATTTGGTAAAAGCGATCGCAGCTTTGCTTAAAGGTGAGGAAATTGAAACGACAACTACAGAAGCGGTAGGTAGCGAAGTTAGATGGCGCTAAGATTTTGGCGAACTTGAAAAGCTAGATATAAAAAAGTATCGCTCTACTGCTATCTTAAGTTGGAGGCAAGAACTGAAATAAACTAATGTGGCATGGGTAAACCTTACGGACGCATTCTCCTAAAATTGAGCGGTGAAGCTCTTATGGGCAACCTGGGCTATGGCATCGATCCAAGCATAGTTGAAGAAATTGCTGCTCAAATAGCTGAAATTGTCAATAATGGCGTTCAAGTCGCTGTTGTAGTAGGTGGCGGAAATATTTTTCGTGGTGTCAAAGCGTCCGCCGCAGGCATGGATCGGGCAACGGGGGACTATATTGGCATGATTGCTACGGTGATGAATGCCCTAACCCTCCAAGACTGCTTAGAGAGGCTAGAAGTGCAGACACGGGTGCAAACAGCGATCGCCATGCAAGAAGTAGCAGAACCTTATATTCGGCGGCGGGCTATTCGTCATCTAGAAAAGGGACGAGTAGTAATTTTTGGTGCAGGTTCGGGAAATCCTTTTTTTACTACCGATACTACCGCAGCCTTACGCGCGGCGGAAATTGACGCAGAGGTGATTTTTAAAGCCACTAAGGTAGATGGGATCTACGATAGCGATCCCAAGCTCAATCCTGACGCGAAACGCTACAAAACTCTAAATTACGTTCATGTTCTTACTCAAGATTTGCGGGTAATGGATAGTACGGCGATCGCTTTGTGTAAAGAAAATAATATTCCGATTCTTGTGTTCGATCTGTCTGTAAGGGGTAACATCCTCCGGGCAGTAATGGGAGAATCAATTGGTACTATGGTCGGAGGTTTTTGTGAAGTTAGCTGAAGCTGAAAGTACGATGCAAAAGAGTGTAGAGGCGACTTTGCGCTCTTTTAATACTATTCGCACGGGACGCGCTAATGCGTCTTTGTTGGATAAAGTAACGGTAGATTATTATGGCGCGCCTACGGGCTTGAAAGCGCTGGCGAATATCAACGCCCCCGATTCTAGTACGATCTTAGTTCAACCCTACGATCGCACTACTTTGACTATGATTGAAAAAGCGATTTCTTTGTCAGATGTGGGTTTAACTCCGAATAATGATGGCTCGGTAATTCGGCTAAATATTCCGCCCTTAACAAGCGATCGCCGCAAAGAATTTGTGAAATTAGCAACAAAGTACGCCGAAGAAGGGCGAGTAGCAATTCGCAGCATTCGCCGCGATGGGGTTGACTCGATCCGCAAGCAAGAAAAAAATAGCGAACTATCAGAAGATGAATCGCGCGATCGCCAAGACGATCTGCAAAAACTGACGAATAAATACATTGCCAAAATTGACGAATTGTTGGCAGAAAAAGAAAAAGATATTACAACAGTTTAAGTTGTAGCTACAATTTTTGAGCAGAAGGCGAAGTTTTCCCTAAAAAACTTCGCCTTAATGTTAGCAAGGTTAAAAAGGGTTGTAAAACACAGAAAAGTATAAACCGTTCTCTTGCCATGTGCGATCGGTGGAAGATACAGAAATCAAAGGAATACCGTAATCAAGCCGAGTTGTAAAGCGATCGCTCTGCCAAATTAAACCCAAACCTACAGAAGCTAAAGTATTGCGCTCAGGAGCGGCTCTCCCAATGTTCCAAGTGCTGCCCAAATCGACAAAAGGAGCCACTTGCAAGACTCCATTCAAGTCAGGTACGCGCAAAACTGGCAATCTCACTTCCAAAGAAGCAAAAGCCCCATTATCCGTCAACAGCAAGTCTTGACGGTAGCCGCGCACGCTTTGCAACCCGCCCAAACTAAACTGTTCTAAGGGTAAAATAGAGGTGGTTGATAGCTGAACATTACCGCGTAATAAAAGTAAAGTTTCCGGCGCTAATAGGCGCACCCACTGCGCTTGTCCTTGCCAAGAGAAAAAGCGGCTATCTGGTCTGTCTTGATTAATGGTGGCATCAAAAGCGCCCACTCCTAAGTTAAATTGCGATCGCGCGGCAATTACTTGACGAGTATCCCGCAAAGTCCATTCTTGAAAAAATCTGACGGCAGAAATTCGCGTTCTTCCTTGCTCGTCAGCGCCTAAAGACAAGGGGAAAGGTTCATCTCGCAACGAAGTTTCGCTCTCAAGGCGGCTGGCGCTTACACCTAAAGTAAATTCTTGACTGGGGGTTTGAATAATTGGCTGACGCAGAGTTAGATCGTAGTAACGAGCCTCAGACTTAATATTTAGCAAGTCAAAAGGTGGCTCGATTATGCTGCTTGAAGTCGTACCATAGCCAAAATTGAGCGTGCCATTGCGAGGATTGATGGGCAAACTGTAGCTAGTATCGATCGCATTGCTACCGTCGGTATTAGTATAGGCAAAACTAAGGCGATCGCCGATTCCGAGTAAATTACCTTCATTTAGTTGAATATTGCGGCGAAAACTTCCT
>CAJQOK010000187.1 GCA_905479905.1 uncultured Aliterella sp. | reverse complement strand
GCAGCAACAAACATTCCAATTTTTTGTCTGGACATTACCCCATCGTTCATTTTCGGGGGAGACATTTCTCCAGCTTGTGCTAATAGTTGATGAGAAGGCAATCCACTTACACCGAGGACAAGAGCAGTAGCAATACTAAGTACCAAATATTTGAATTTCATGGCTTTAAATTTCCGAAAAAACTTACTTTCATACTGTATAGGTCTTTAGTAGGTGCAAAATTAATTAGGGTTAAGAAGCGGATTTAATAATACTCACGCTTTTCTCAGTAAATTCTCATTTAACTACTGAGTTTAGCCGTCCCAAAAGTAGCATTAAAAGAGCGACACCAAATCACCGCCGATTGATAGTTTTCTAGCTTAATATTTTGAGGAATAGCATAACGTTGGCTACCGCTATACTTTTGCAAGCGACCAACAGTGATATAGTCTGCTTCTTTGAGTGGATAAGCTGGAGGCTGACTAGATACAAGCACATTATCAGAGCGGTGGAGAATTACATATAAGTCTGGACCTGAACTAGAAGTAGTAAAAGCTTGATCGAGTTCTAGATAAGTCTTGCCATTTTCACTAAAAATTCGGATACTGCCTGTAGTATCGTGTTCGCCTGCAACAAAAGTACCAGATTTTATTATTTCGGGGGCTGTATTGCTTTGTTCGCCCGTAGGACTAGCAGTATCTACAATTGGATTATTTACAGGAGGTTGACTGACTTCCGCTTGTCCAGTGCAACCAAAAGTTAAAGTCATCGTGCCAAGTATTACTAAGGACTTCAGTTTCATAGTTGTGACTCCAATTACTTAATTGAAAGAAGTGGATATTTTTGCTAACTGATAGCATCTTGCTTCAGCTTCTGTACATTGCGAGCGCTTAGACCAGATTTACCTGTAACAACTTCAAACGCCACCTCTGTACCAGGATTAAGAGTACGATAACCTTCTCCAGGAATGGCAGTAAAGTTAAAAAATATATCTTCTTGAGTATCCGAAGGCGCGATCACACCGTTACCAGTTTTAAAGTCAAAAGAGCTTACTATTCCCCGCCTTACTGGTAGACCGTTTACGCCCAATGGTGGCGTACCATTAGCCCATTCTTGCTGAGGAATGCGAATCTGTTTAACTTCAGGCGTATTGTATGCCTCATAACTGTAGTTAGAATTAGTTTGCATAATGGCACGCAAATCAATTCTCAATTCTTCCAAAGTTGGTCGCCCGACAAAAAACCAGCCATTATAAATTTTGTGAATAGTTAAATCAGGTCGCAGTACAAAAGTATAAGGCTGGGCGCGATCGGCATACTCTCCTTCGGTTTCATCTAGAATATTAATTTTGTTAATCATCTCTCTTTTCTCATCCGCCAAAAAAGTCCATTGCGCCCCCAACCCAGCTCGAAAAGCGGCTTGTACTAAGGGCGGGTCGCAACTAATCGTAACTAACTGACAATAATTAACGGTTAATTCCTGTTGAAACTGTACCAATTGCGATAGTTGTTGGCGATCGCGCGGGCAGAAAAAGCCCCGATAAAAAACTACTATTAGCGGATAACCATCTAAAAATCCGAGTTTATTGTCTAATAAGCTAGGTTGCGTAAATTCAGATAATTGTAATTGCACCAATTCCCCTTGATGATTGGGCAGTGCAAAGTCACTAAAGACTTCACCAATTTGTAAATTAGTTGTCATCTTGTGCGTCCTCACATATTTGGACAGGTGAGCATATCTTCTCCCACTAGCAGTCGTGCCAAACTAGGCAAAGCTTCCCCATAGGTAGGATGAATATGTACCGACTTTTCTAATAACTGCCAAGTTGCCTCCGCTTCCATCAAAGATATAAATACATGAACTAACTCCGCAGTTTCGTAACCTACTAGCGTTGCTCCCAATATCTTGTCAGTGTCTCGGTCTATTACCATGCGGTAAAAGCCCAGATCGTGACCCCACTCAATTGCACGGGTAATGTGAGCCATTGGTAGAGTTACAGCCTGGGCATTGATACCTTGTTGACGCGCTTGTTGTAAAGTCATGCCCACACGTCCAACTTGAGGTTCGGTGTAGGTAGCATAGCCCAACACGCGATCGCCCCGCGTCCGATCTTCGCCACCCAAAATTGCTTTCAAGCGGCGATAATCTTCCCAAGATACATGAGTAAATGCAGGCTGTCTAGCAACATCACCAATCGCATAAACACCCGCACAAGTCGTCTGGAAGCGGTCATCAATAGGGAAACATTGAAGTTGCTGGGTAAATTGCCCATTTTGCCCGCTATCTAAATTGGGTTGTAACTACACCTTTGCGGCTACTATCCTTATCTTGGACAGCAATGCACTATCTGAAGAAAACAGACTGGACGCTAACTGCTTCTTTGATGATGACACAGGTAATTGTCGTTGTTTGTGGCTTGATTGCTGACCTGTCAGTAGTCCCTTGGGTAAGATACTTTTGGTATATCAATGGGGTCATCGCCTTTTTAGTAGTTCTAGGAGGAATTTGGGAACCTCTACGCGCCAAAACTAGAAGTCAAGGAGCGGAATTATCAAACTTTTACGATCACATAACGACCTATTTCACAGTGCTATGGATTTGTTATCCAACTGTGTGGATTCTTGGTCCTTCTGGGTTTGGGGTTTTCAATCAAACAGTTGATACATTTCTATTTTGTCTAATTCCTTTCTTTTCTAAAGTAGGATTTAGCTTCCTCGATTTACACGGATTACGCAATTTAAGTAGCTCATCGCCAACTCGCGTTGATAACAATGTTAGTAATGTTCTACATTTTTTAGGTAGTATAACTAATTCAGGACAACGGCGTTTATCAAGGAGAAATAAAGCCTAAGACTTGCACCCCCAGGTATTAGCGATTGCTAAAAGATAAATTTATCAATAACTTAGATACTTGTATCAGTTTTAACATTTGGTACTGAAGTACCTTTTTTTATAGCCATTGCCTTCTTCTGACCAAAATATAAGGAATAGTAGCTTGTTGAGAATTGACAATATACGCAATCGATTTAACGACTTAAGAAACAGAAAAATTCCGCCACAGCAAGTGAAGGAAATGCGCCAGGGGTTAGTAGAAGAATCAAGCATAAGTGTTACTTACCTTGTGTTGATTCTAGGTTCTTGTGTAATTGCTACATTGGGGCTGCTTTCTAATAGCGTGGCTGTAATCATTGGTGCGATGATTATTGCTCCATTAATGTTGCCAATTCGCGGGGTAGCGTTTGGAGCGTTAGAAGGCAATGTCATCCTTTTCCGTAAAGGTTTAACAGCAATATTAGTGGGAACTTTTCTGGCAATTGCCTTAGCTTTGCTTATTGGTTATTTAGTAAGCCTTCCCGTGTTTGGTAGCGAAGTTATTAGCCGTTCAAAGCCTACTTTACTAGATTTAGGAATAGCGATTGCCGCCGGGGGAATTAGTGGTTTTGCTAAAGTACAGCCGAAGATTTCAGAAAGTTTAGCCGGAACTGCG
>CAJQOK010000186.1 GCA_905479905.1 uncultured Aliterella sp. | reverse complement strand
AAAGTGGCAGCGTGGAAAGATGCAGACGGCGACTGGTACGAAACTGGGCTGCATATTTTCTTTGGGGCTTACCCCAATATGTTGCAATTATTCAAAGAATTAGACATTGAAGATCGGTTGCAGTGGAAAGAACACTCAATGATTTTCAACCAGCCAGACAATCCAGGAACTTACAGCCGTTTTGATTTTCCCAATTTGCCAGCGCCAATTAACGGAGTAGCAGCAATTTTGGGCAACAACGATATGCTGACGTGGAATGAAAAAATCCGTTTTGGGATCGGGCTAATTCCGGCGATGATTCAAGGGCAAAAGTACGTTGAAGCAATGGATAAGTATTCTTGGACGGAGTGGCTGCAAAACCACAAGATTCCCGAAAGAGTTAATAAAGAAGTATTCCTTGCTATGAGTAAATCGTTGAATTTTATCGGTCCCGATGAAATTTCAGCAACTATTTTATTAACGGCTCTCAACCGCTTCCTCCAAGAAAAAAACGGCTCGAAAATGGCTTTTTTGGATGGGTCGCCCACCGAAAGGCTGTGCCAGCCAATGGTAGACCATATTACTAATGGCGGCGGCGAAGTGCGAATAAACGCACCGCTAAAAGAAATTATGCTCAATCCCGATGGCTCCGTTAAAGGCTTTTTAATTAGAGAAATCAAGGGAGCAGCCGAGGAAGTTGTAACGGCAGACTTATACGTTTCGGCGTTGCCTGTAGATCCTTTAAAATTACTCCTCCCAGAGCCTTGGCGTGAAATGGAGTATTTTAAGAAGCTAGACGGATTAGAAGGCGTACCTGTAATTAACGTCCATATGTGGTTTGACCGCAAGTTAACGGACATCGATCACTTATTATTTTCGCGATCGCCTTTACTGAACGTATACGCCGATATGAGCAATACTTGCCGCGAGTACGCTAATCCCGACCGCTCGATGTTGGAATTAGTTTTAGCGCCAGCAAAAGAGTGGATTAGCAAGTCTGATGAGGAAATTATTGCCGCTACTACAAGCGAACTTGCAAAATTATTTCCCGATCATTTTAACGGCGATAATCAAGCAAAACTACTAAAGTATCACGTAGTCAAAACACCACGATCTGTCTACAAAGCCACTCCTGGTCGCCAAGAGTACCGCCCTAGTCAAACAAGCCCAATAAAAAATTTCTTTTTAACTGGGGATTACACCATGCAACGCTACCTAGCAAGTATGGAAGGAGCCGTATTTTCTGGTAAGCTAACAGCGCAGGCGATCGCCAGCACCAAAATTGAGACAACATTGTCAGAACCCTTACAAACGCCACTCCAGACTGCAACGAATGCTGCAACTGCCTGAATCCCCGTGCATGAGAAAATTAGTCTCTGTAGAGGATGCCTACGAACTTTGCCGCCAAATTACGGCAAAGTATTCCAAAACTTTTTATCTCGGCACACTGCTTATGAACGAGCAGAAGCGCCGAGCTATTTGGGCAATTTATGTTTGGTGTCGCCGGACAGACGAATTAGTTGATGGCCCGGCGGCAGAATTTACGACCCCAGAAACCCTAGAACTATGGGAAAAACAATTAGAATCACTGTTTGCCCTCCAGCCGATTGAAGACCCAGACGTGGCGTTGGTAGATACTATTCAACGCTTCGGGCTAGATATTCAGCCGTTTCGAGACATGATTGCTGGACAGCAAATGGATCTGTACCGCAGTCGTTACGAAACCTTTGAAGACTTAAACTTGTACTGTTACCGAGTTGCGGGGACAGTGGGTTTAATGTCAACAACGGTGATGGGGGTAGATAGTCGGTGCAATACTGCCTCTTGGAGTCAGCAAAAAATCCCCGATCCCACCCCGGAAGCGGTAACTTTAGGGATTGCAAATCAACTGACAAATATTTTGCGCGATGTTGGTGAAGATGCAAGGAGAGGACGAATTTATCTACCTTTAGCCGAATTAGCAAGCTTTGACTACACAGAGCAAGATTTATTTAAAGGTGTAATTGACGAGCGATGGCGAGAACTAATGCGCTTTCAAATTCGCCGTACCCAAGAGTATTACCGCCAAGCTGAAAAAGGAATTGGCTACCTAGCACCCGATGCACGCTGGCCAGTCCTCGCATCTTTAATGCTTTATAGTCAAATTTTGTTAGAAATTGAACGTAACGATTACGACGTATTTAAAAAACGGGCTTACGTATCGGGATTGAAAAAACTCCGTTATCTACCAATAGCCTGGCTGCGAAGTCAAGTGCTTTGATAAAGTCGGGGCAACTTGATCAAAGCACTTGCATATTGTCGTCAGGTTTGGTAGATTAGTTATTGCCTCATAACTGGAGAGGTGGCTGAGTGGTCGAAAGCGACAGATTGCTAATCTGTTGTACGGCAGGTAACTCCGTACCGAGGGTTCGAATCCCTCCTTCTCCGTTGTTTTAATGTAAATCAATTACTTATGATTTACATTAAGACTATAAGATTGTCTTTTTATTGCTAGTATTTTCTGTTTCCGTTTTCCTAACAGTTTTGACTCGTTTAGTCTAAAATCAAGTTCATTTACAAATTGTGAAATGAATCGGGTTAATAGTAATAGAGGAGTCGAATATTTTTATGGTTAATAAATTTGCGATCGCTTTAGCTGTAGTAAGTGGGCT
>CAJQOK010000185.1 GCA_905479905.1 uncultured Aliterella sp. | reverse complement strand
AGTCTAAAAAGTTTAGTCGTGAGTTTGTTGTCATCAGCAGATGGGAACCAACTAGCCAGATTTGCTTTGATTGCGGCTACAAATGGGGCAAACTAGACCTATCTATACGAGAAATAGTTTGCATAAACTGTAACTCTCACCACGATAGAGACGAAAACGCAGCTAAGAATATAGAAAAAGTCGGGGTAGGACATATCCACGACTCTAAACGGACAAGGAGGGAGTGTAAGACCGAGATTTCGGCATTTCCCGTAGAACTGTCAACCCATCAGAGATATGAACAGTTATCGCTGTTTGATTGTCTGTGAATCCTCACGCCTTTAGGCGTGAGGAGGATGTCAATTAGATATCCCTAGTTTAAGGCGAGGAAGTTTAAAGCTAGAGCAACCTTTGCAAGCCGGGATACGTCTAGTTTTCAATGCCCAAGACATCAATCAAGCTTTAAAATCTCCTGCTGTAGTAGACAAGTTGCAAAACTTAGGGTTGAATATCCTCCAAACTCCTTCTAGACAGCAACAACGATTCCAAGCCATCAATCCCCGCGTAGAATTTTTGCCTAATCTTCTACGATTACAAGTAGAACTAACGGAGGCAAAAGCCCCGCCTTTAACGATTAAAGTAGAGATGGAACTAAATATTATTGCTGGGCGACAAATCCAAATTGTTAACCCCGTAGTATACGTAAACCAGGAGAAAATACCCCAACAAATCGTTGATGCGATCGCTATAAACCTCAATAAACAACTCTTTCTCGCCAATTTAGAAGCTTACGGCATTCAATCTAAAATTTTAAAATTAGCGATCGCACAAGAAAAGTTAGAAATTGCTGCCTTTGTGCCCTTAAACAATTCCTCACCATTATTAAAAATTCGGAGATAACCCCATGACACGACAACAACGAGTTAACCGTATTCCAGGAAGTGCGATAGCCTTTGCCATTACCGCCGCCTTGGCTGCTGGTGGTGGGCTGGCTTGGTGGAGTTTTCAACCACCCAATGTCCCCTCAAGCGTCACACCCAATGTAGTCCAAAATCCCCAAACCCCAGCTACAACCCAATCTACCACTGCCTCAATCTACTTACTCAAGGATACAGGCAGGAATCTAGAGCTTGTACCGTTGCCCATAGAAGTTGATACCGATCAGCCCAACACGGTTTTAACCGCAGCTTTTAATAGTTTGCTGACAAACGTTAACAATGGAACAGCCAGTAGTACAATCCCCGAAGGCACAAAGCTTCGTAGCGTCAAGATCCTTAATGATGGCATTCACGTTGATTTATCAACAGAATTTACTACTGGCGGCGGTAGCGCTTCAATGATTGGTCGTTTGGCACAGGTTATTTACACGGCAACAACCCTACAACCAGAGGCGAAAGTGTGGATTGATGTGGAAGGGAAACCTTTAGAGATTTTAGGCGGGGAAGGGTTAGAAATAGAGCGCCCTATGACACGCCAAAGCTTTGAAGAAAACTTTTCCCTCTAACTTACCTTGAAGGCAAGCCATTAGCCTCTTGCCTTTTGCTCACCCCCTGTCTCTTGCCATTAAAAACGCCAAATTGGTGGGCTTGCTTTTCGATCCGGCTTGCCAAGCGATCGCATACTTGATTGCATAATTCAAAAATCATTTCATCTTCCACGCGGTAGTAGGCACAAGTTCCTTCGCTGCGACGGCTCAAAATCCCTGCCTGCCACATAATTTTTAGGTGTTTAGAGACATTTGCTTGACTTGTATGAGTTGCCTCTACAAGTTCTTGGACGCATTTTTCGCGATCGCGCAGCAAATTTAGTAGACGCAAACGCATCGGTTCGCTTAGGAGGCTGAAGTATTCAGCTACTTGTTGCACAATTTCTGATGGAGCAGATATTGCTGATTTCATTAAGATCACCCTAAAAGCACTGATCCCAAGATTTTAGCAAGGATTTGGAAATCAAACCGTTTATATTGCTTAGTTTGGATTTATTCTCATCAAAGGTTGCCCGTATTCAATCGGTTCGCCATCTTGAACGAGGATTTGCATTACTTGCCCTGATACCTCCGTTTCAATTTCGTTCATTAGTTTCATCGCTTCAATAATGCAAACGGTTTGACCCAGACGAATGCGATCGCCCACTTCTACAAAAGCCGCTTCTCCTGGAGCGGAGGCGCGGTAAAATGTCCCTACCATTGGCGAAATCACCTCCACAGATTTTTGCTCTAGTGGTGACGTTCCAGGCTCCTGTGCGTCTATTACTGGCTCTGTGCGGCGTTCTCCTAATTCTTGGGTGTTAACTGCCGACAAAGCCGCCTTTAAGGCTTCTGTTGGCGCTGCTCCTGGGATGACACTAGCGCTTTTGCGAATTGTCAGTTCAAAATCATCGCTTTTCAGGGCAAAATCGGTAATATCTGTTTGAGAAATTGTAATTAAAAGTTGGCGCAGTTCGTTAAAATCGAGTGGCACAGCAAGTATTGACCTCATTTATTCGCGATCGCAATATTTTTCGCTAGAACAATATTGCAATTAATACAAAATTACCTTGACGCACGTAAGGCTTCTCAACTTTTATTCTCGCCCTTGGTAGCTATCGGTACGAGTATCAATGCGGATGCGTTCGCCAGTAGTGATAAATAGGGGAACCATGATCATTGCTCCAGTTTCAACAATAGCGGGTTTTGTACCCCCAGTTGCCGTATCGCCTTTGAGTCCTGGATCGGTTTGAGTGACTTCTAAAACTACTGTATTTGGCAATTCAACTTCTAATATTTGCTCGTCCCAGCGCACGACGTTGACTTCCATGCCTTCTTTGATGTACTTAATGCGATCGCCAATTTGACGGGCGCTTAAGCGATTCTCCTCATAACTTTCCATATCCATGAACACATAGTCATCACCTTCTTTGTAGGTGTGTTGCATAGTGCTTTTTTCTAAATTCGCTTGAGGTACAGTTTCCCCAGCCCTAAAGGTGCGTTCTACTACACTGCCAGTTTGGGAGTTTTTTAGCTTCGTCCGTACAAAAGCCGAACCTTTACCCGGCTTGACGTGGAGAAATTCTATCACCCGCCAAACCGCACCATCTAATACAATCGTTACACCAGGTCTAAAGTCATTACTAGAGATCATGAGGAAATTGGCTGAAATTTTTAGCAGGACAATCGGCATTTATTGT
>CAJQOK010000184.1 GCA_905479905.1 uncultured Aliterella sp. | reverse complement strand
GCGCTTTCGTAAAGTTCAGACAGAATTAACCGTTGCTTTGGGACGATCTAGCAAACTTTTGCGGGTGCGCTTATCTGAAGACAGAGGTTACATTACAGCGCTTTTAGTGGGTGCTTGCGAGGAGGTTTTTCAAAAGTATGGGTTGACTCCTTTGGCAATTTTTCCCGATGGGGAAATCTTTGAAGGGGAAGCTTTACCACAAGTTGACTTAACTACAGAAATAGCTGCGGTTTGGCAAACGAAAATCGATGAAGTTTTTGGCAATAACATTCAGCAGTTAGTACGACCGACTAAAGACGGAATCAAGATTGCTCATCAAGCCATCCAACAGAATATAGAAGGAGTATTGCTAAATGTGCAAGCTCTTTTAGAAAAGAAGAAGGCTGGATTTAAAGCAGATAAAGTATCAAAAGACATTACAAAATGGGGAGATACAGCAGGCGATGAAGCGGTAACAAATGCCGTTAATGTTGGTTTAGTACCCGCCAGTAATGCCGAAGAATTTGCGATCGCCGAGGGATTGAAAGCGGCTTATCTTAGCTACCGAGAAGCCGGACTATCGCCTAAAGATGTCTGGGATAAAATCGGCATTCATGTAGGGCTTACAGAGCAACAACGATTAGCACTTGAGCCATTTAATGGACAGTATGGGCGATCGCTTTTTGCCGCAAAAGCCGTCGCAAATGGAAACGAGAGTATTCTTGCAGCGCTACGTGAATCTTTCCAATTAAGAGGAGATTCGCAAAAAAGCCAAATATCAGCAGCCTCTACAGAAATAGTAACAGCCGTTGCTCGAATGCTGAATTTACCTACTACTAATCATCTCAATGGAGGCGATCATTTAAATGCTTATATAGAAACAAATCCTAGACAACGCTGTTCTTTAGGTTCTACTTTTGGCGAGACAGATGATTTAATTTCTGACAATATGCCTCCGGGAACAAAAGTTCAAATGTTCTCTAATCGTTTGCCTGGAGGGATAAGTTCAGAGCCAAAAAGGCAAGCAGATTTAATCGCTGCTTTGTCCTATCAACTTATGGCAGTAGGCGCAAATTTTCCCGCCGTTAAAAAACAAGATCCGCTTTATTTGCAACTAGCTTTACCTAAAGGTTCTTGTCCAGAGCTTTTATTAATATGGAGGGAATATTTACAACAACTTGCGGCTACAAATGCTGAAGGTGGTACGGTAACAGTTGATGATTTTAAGCTATACCGAGACAATCTTTTAGAATTTAAGGCTAATAAAGTTGTTGGGCTGGCTTTACCTAAACGCCCTAATTTTGTTCATACAACTGTAATGATTCCTTTAATTTGGGGAGATGCAAATAAAAGTGTTGCTTTACTCAAATCACTGCGATTAGCTTTAGAGCTTTCGTTATCTTTAGAATTTGGTTTTCCTTTTACCCTAAGTTCAAGTTTAGAAGTAGATTCAGCTAACAATATGTATGGTCAAGTTAGCGGAATTACAGCATCACTCCAACCTTTACTTGGCGATGGGCAATATGTCAAACGTCAAGAAAATGAGGAGATTCTTAAAAGGCTGCGTTGCCTAGGAAAACTTGCTATAACTGTTGCCAGCATTCAAAAAGCGGATGATTGTTTATACGATTTAGCCCGTGCTGCTGCACGACCAATTGAACTTTATTATGTCCTCTTGCGTTGGATTTTGCGCGAACAAGATCAACCAAATCTAGAACATAACTGGAGTCGGATACGTGAGCCTTTAAACACTTTAATGGAGAGCCTTATGTCCAATGAAAATACACTTTTGACTAAGTATTTGCGAGAAGCAAGTCTTATTGCGGCGGCGGCTAGTTTGCGGGGAAGTTCTTTTAAACGTACATCTTTATCTGAACCTTTCACTGCATTTACCGCCGCAGTTCGTTCTCAAAAAGCTCACATGGATTTAGACTTACTTTTTGCGGCTTTAGTTCAGCAATATCATACTCGCTTAGACCGTATCCGCGAACATGGTGTTGGTTCTACTAAATATGAGCAAGTCAAGCAATATTACCAAGTTCTACGTAATCTTTACGAGGAAGTATATAACTCTCGTCCTGAAAAGCTTTTAAACGATAAGGAAACTCTTGAAGCTGCTTATCTGTTCTTTTTTCAAGAAGCGCAACAGCAGTTAAAGAAAAAGCCCGAAGATGATGCCGACGAAACTACCACATCTAATTAACTAGGAGAATTTTATGTCAATTAACAAACTATCCCCAGTTCTTGCTCAAACTTACGAAAACTTCCCAAAAGGGCGGTTCATTAGTCTAGTTGTTCTCAGAAAAACGGAGTCAGAAACAATTTTCCGTACAGAAGGTTCTGGCGAACCAATGTGTAGCGAATTTGTGCAAGCTGGATTAATGGATAAAAATGTAATTCAGCGTTTGGTAATGACTAAACGCAAACAAGTAGCGCCAGAACGACGATATGGGAGGGAATTTTTAAGAGCGCATGAGTTATTTTACCCTAGCCCAAAAGAAGGCTCTCTTTGCTCCTTAAATACTAATTCACCCTGCGAGATGTGCGTAGATTGTTTTCTCTACGGTTTCGCGGCTGGTGGCGGTGGCGCTCAAAAAAGCCGAATTTGGACAGAAGATGCTTTTAGTGTTTTACCTGCTACAGATATTTTAGGCGATCGCACTATCAACGCTATCTACGAAAATGGCACAATGCGCGACCAAAATGGTAATGCCTCCACTGCTTTAAATACCAGCGAATACATTAAGCCAGGAGTTCACTTTCTTGATGTAGTTACTCTCAAAGATGTAACTGCTGATGAGTTGCGATATGTAATAGGCATAATTCATCGCACAAGCCGTTATGGTGCAGTTTCTAGTCGAGTTGGACGCATGGAAAATCAAATATTAGGCATATTTGGCAGCATTGCCGAACTTCCTAGTTCTCTGGAATTGGTACAAGCTACCCACGATGTTTTAGGACAACCATTAGAACACCCGCTAAATATAGATTTGCTCATTGCTGCAACCAAGCAAGTAATTTCAACTTGGACTAACAAGTGAGGTGTTTCTGTGCAGTTATCTGAGGAAGAAATCACAAATTTAATTAATGATGTAGAT
>CAJQOK010000183.1 GCA_905479905.1 uncultured Aliterella sp. | reverse complement strand
GATAGGCAATGACAAGGGGGTTGATCCCTTAATCGCTGCACTACTGCTGGATGAGGACTTATATGTTAGATCGAATGCAGCACAGGCATTGGCAGAGATAGGCAAAGCAGTCTGTTTAGAAAAATTGCTTCAGTCAGCAGGTATCAAGATCTATCGTCCAGATATCTTTCTTTTAACCAGGAGGTTAGCAATTCAATTCAGGAAGGGAAAATTGCCTTTTATTCCAGTGTATCCAAAGTTAGTTAGAAAAAGTTGAAATTACTGAGAAAAATGGGTAGTGTCTTAGATTTATTAAAAAGCAGTTTAGAAATGGTAGATAATAGCTAGAGTTTAATAGACCTCCTGCGTGAATAAGAAAGGAGTGTGCCAGTTGAGAATCAAAGCATTGCCAAGTCAGGAAGCTCATGGCAGAAATAGAGAGAAGGAGGAAATATTATGCCCTACACCCAATTGCAAAGTTTATCTGCTGAAGAATTTAAACGACTGTGTGGTGTGAGTCGTCCTACGTTTGGCGACATGGTAGAAGTGTTGCGTCCGCAGCTAGAGCGCCAAAGAAAACGGGTTTGCAACACAACCAATATTTGTACTGTGCTGTTGCTTCAGACGGTCATCTCCTAGACTTCCTGCTGACAGTCAAGCAGAAACAGAGCTTTGAGACAATTACTGTCCAGATGTGTCTAAGTTATATGCGCCTACAAAATAAGGAACTTGCGGTCTACTATCTAATACAAAGTTTTTACCTTGCGTAAGCGCCCAGCGATGAAGCCAGGAAACTCCATCACCTACGTAATTGTCTTTTGATTTATATGCTTCGTCACGTAATGCTTCATCTATGGTAATAAATTTGTAACCGCGTTTTTTGAGTTTTTCGGCAATAGCGCCAAAATAGTCAGCGTTGATAGTTGTTGAGTGAAAAAGTATAACTTGTTTGATTTCGCGTTTAAACAGTTTGACTGACTGTCTTTCCCAATAATCTAATTCTTGTTCAACGTAAGATAAGTAAGCTTGACCAATTTTCGACATCATAGCTTTGTTGCCATGCAAAAATGCTTGATCGTAAGCGGGGTTAAATTTCCAATCTTCAAGAAAGATTGTTACAGGCGCTACTATATACCCGTGCGCTTCTAAAATCTTTTCTAAACCTTGTTTTGTTTTCTGGTCACGTCCTGTATGTAAATGTGGATGGCGGAAATAACGCATTTTTTTGCCATAATCCTTTAAAAGGCGTTTTGTGATAATTTCCCCTTTTACAACGTCTGCTTCATAAGCTGCTAAACCTGATTCATTAAGATTAATATGTGAATAAGTGTGATTACCCAGTTCTACACCGTTTTTTAACCACGCGCGTAAAAGATTTAATTCTGAAGCGTTGAGTTGTCCGGTAACGTCGTCAAAAAGCTGATTCTCATTGACGAAACCTATTGTCGGAATTTTGTTCTTAGTAATGCTTGCAAGTAGCTTATTTGTAGTATCAAGCTTTACACCATCGTCATTACGGTCTGTAATGACAGGTAAATCATCAAAAGTAACAGCAACAAATCTCTGCGGTGGTTGTGCAACGAGTTGCGGCACCGTAAAAATCAGAGTTATAGTACATATAGCAGTTAGGCATATGTAAAGCCATTTGCGCCTGGACAAGTATTTATTGGCACCTTTAGCAAGATTTTTGGTAACACAAAAAATATGTTTTTGCATTTTTACAAATGAGAATTGGTAATGTAGCATACCTTGATTAGCAGTTGTCAATACTGTATTGGAATTACTGATACATTGATGCTTACATAGCTAAACGTATATTAACGCTCTTCTGACGGTTGTGTTGCAAAAATTTATTGACGACAGAAATCTCTTTGAAAAAGAGATTGCTTATGCAACCACTCCAAATATCTTAGCTATGAATTTCACCAGTCTAATAACGGCTCCTTTTTCAACTTTCTTAACTTGTCCCTTTCTCAGCGTGTTCATAGTTGGTAAAGTAGTCTCCCCCCTTTGTGTTGATATACAACTGGTTGCGGGTTTTAAATCTTGAGAGAATCTGTCTGGAAGCCTTTTTTAATATGGACACAACCGATAGCGATTAATATAACTCCAGTCGATTTGATTTGATGCGTCACAGGAGTGATAATGCTGCAATACTTGCATCTGACCAATGACTCGTGGCGGGTAGATGAAACCTATATTTTAGTCAAAGGTAAGCAGAAATATTTGTACCGTACCGTTGATTGGGTGGGGAATACTCTAGACTTTCTCCTCAAGTGCGAAGCGGGATGCGCTCAAGTGCGAAACAGTCAGCCGTAAGGCTTTAACAGCCTTACATACTTCTCCTCCACTTATCACTGTGGATAAAACCCCTACTTATTCAAAAGCGATTAAGCCGCTAAAAAGTTACCCGAAGTAGTAAAATTACGACAGATTAAATATCTCAATAACATAGGAGAGCAAGACCACCTTTGGCTAAAACGCGAAAGTGGTCGAATGAGGGACTCAGAGCGACACATTTCGCGATTAGTTAAATCAAGGATGGGATGTAGTGACGGTATTTTTCTCCGCCATTGTGGGTAGAATCCCAAGAATTTGCAAATGAGGATTGACCTCACGATTACGGACACCTTATTTCTTTTTCTCCTTTTGCTAGAGAAATATCAGCAGGAATAAGACTAACTCCACAGCTAGTTTTTACGATTATATCTTCAGCTAATTGCGACTCTACGGTTAACATTTCCTAAGCAGTAAGCTGACCTTTTTGGATCTTTACTCCTAAACCAGTCGATAGGTTTTTCTGTGGATCAAAATCAATAACTAGGCAACTTCCTTCGTCTGCTAAAAGTCCTCCCAAGGCTATTGTAGAAGTCGTTTTTGCCACTCCTCCTTTTTGACTCGCGATCGCAACGATCATAAAGTTCCTCAGTAATATGCAATTTTCGTTGCCAAAAATATTTATGTAACTTAATTCTACAGGTCAGTTCTAATTAGGTTTGATAGAAAGACGAGTAACACTGTTTTGAGGTGATTTTAAAGGATTTTAATACATATGATAGTTTATTAAGAAAATTAAGCAAAATATATTTCAGAGAAATCCTAAAACAAAACGTATCAGTATACGAGCCGAAAAATTAAAGCCAATTTAGACGACATTGCATCTGAGAACCTCAGACGTGTAGCATAGGATCTGCAAATTTGTAGAAGGTGAAGTATTGCGTAGAGGACTTGCTATTATGAAATGCTAATCCCAGGCACTCAAAGAAAATCTATCAGTAAGTTTAATGCTTTGCAAAGGAGATACTGTTAGCAAATTAACAATCATCTAGTGCAGCAGCATTCATCTTATTTACCCAAGACTGTATACACTCCTAGCTCTCCCGGTACTCCTTGCCACCTTCCTTGATTTGCCCCAGACCAAAGGATTTTGCCTATCTTATTTTTAGCGGCAGCGAAAACATCTTCCTTTGCTTCGCCAAATAAGATTTGCGCCACTTTCTCCGAGTTCATTCCCTGCCCAACATTTTCTTGTAAAACTTTTTCAACAGCTTGCGTCAGCTTTAAGCCTTGGTAATCCGGAGGCAAAGCCTCTGC
>CAJQOK010000182.1 GCA_905479905.1 uncultured Aliterella sp. | reverse complement strand
ACTTTTTACCCCTAGGGTAACAACCATTGCCAGAATTAGCTCAAACCTAGCAAAAGTGTTATGTGGTTGCAAATTTACAACTAGCAAAAATTGTTTAATTACTAACTTTGCCAGTTTTGGGATTACGAAACTTAGTAATTTTATTGAGCTATTTAATGCTTTGCCAGTGGAGACAAGTCGTAGTGTTTTAGCAAGTCTGCGGGGTCGTCGTAAATTGCCAGTGCATCAGCAAGTTGCAAGTCATCAAAATCTCCACAGCGAAACGCAATTACGCCCACACCTGCTTTAGAAGCAGCTTGAATATCGTAAGGTGTATCCCCTAGCATAATTGCTTGCTCTGGTTGCAGTTGCCCCTTGCTTAATGCCACTTGCACTAAGTCTGGCTCAGGCTTAGTGGCTTCAGCATCGCTAGAGGTTGTTTTCGGTTCTTCACTTAGCAAATCTTCCACCCCCGCCGCTTTTAGCAAGCTCGACAATTCTTCACTGCTGGCGGAACTTGCAACTACTAACTTAAAGCCTTCTTGCTTGAGTCTTTGTACCAACTCCCGCGACCCCGGAGCAGGCGCTAATGTTTGACTAAATTTCTCAATAATTAACTCTTTGCGTCGGTCGGCGGCTTTTTTGCCCACTCCCTCTTTTCTTGAAAGTTCTGGTAGTATTCGGGGGATAAGTTGATCCCCTCCCATGCCAATTAAGGGACGGACATCTTCAAACTTTATTTCGTATCCGTATTTTGCAAAAGCCTCTACCCAAGCTTGGGCATGAGCATCATTACTTAATACTAAAGTCCCATCAATATCTAGTAGCACGCCTTGAATCGCCATATTTAATCTCCGCCGTTTTCTCAATCAACTTTTCCCAAGTAAACAAAGTCGTAAAGTGATTAGATCCATCTTCAGAAACAGTGTGCGTAAAAGCTTTTCACAACCAATTATCTTGACGAGGAGATTAGCTAAGTTTGAAAGTAGGCGATCGCATCTTTCTAGCAGTAATGCAAAAAAGCCAGATAATTAGCCGCTACCTTAACAAAAATACATATTTGAGTAAAATAAAATAAAAAGCCCCAGCGACTCCATGCAGCTAAAACTTACTAATTCAAAATGGCTTGCTAATTTACTCCTAATTGCCCCCTTTTTCTTCTGGGGTACGGCAATGGTAGCAATGAAAGCAGTAATCCCCAATACTACGCCGTTATTTATGGCAGGAGTGCGTTTAGTTCCGGCGGGGGTATTAGTTTTGATAGTTGCGGCAATTTTGGGCAAACCTCAGCCTAAAGGTTGGATAGCGTGGCTATGGATTGGTTTATTTGCCTTGGTAGATGGAACGATGTTTCAAGGCTTTTTAGCAGAAGGGTTAGAAAGAACCGGGGCGGGATTGGGATCTGTAATGATTGATTCTCAGCCCTTGATAGTTGCAATACTGGCGCTTTGGTTGTTTGGCGATCGCATTGGGTTATGGGGCTTTTTAGGCTTAGTTATTGGGGTACTGGGAATTAGTTTAATTGGCTTACCTGACCAATTGATTTTAAATTTGCTCCAAAAAGACGCAATTACTATTGTGGGTAGCTGGGAACAATTATTTGCTAGTGGTGAATGGTTGATGCTGTTAGCGGCGCTATCAATGGCTGTAGGGACAATATTAATTCGATATGTATGCCGTCATACAGATCCGGTAGTTGCTACAGGCTGGCACATGATTTTGGGCGGTTTACCATTGTTGGCGGTGTCTAGTAGCGTTGAATCTCAGCAGTGGATAAATATCGATTTGGCTGGGTGGATGGCGCTAGGATATGCAACAGTATTCGGTAGCGCGATAGCTTACGGATTATTTTTTTACTTTGCTTCTAGCGGTAGTTTGACAAGTCTTAGTTCTTTAACCTTTTTGACTCCGGTATTTGCCTTGTTTTTTGGTAATCTTTTTTTAGGAGAATTTCTTAGTCCTTTGCAGTGGGTGGGAGTTAGCTTAACTTTAGTCAGCATTTACTTAGTAAACCAAAGAGAGAAACTAACCGCCGCTAATACTTCTTTGGCAGAAATCACTAGCCCATCTCAGACAGAAACCCAATTGCAGCAGGCAATCGTCAGTTTAAAAGAACCAGAAACCTTACTTTAAAGTTATTTTGCCTACTAATGCTCTCAAATTATTATTTGTCTCTACTCCTGTCGGTGCTTTGGGTACGGGAGTAGGCGGCGGAGTTGAACTAAGTTTATATAATATCGCTCAAGAAATGCTGCGGCGCGGACATAGCTTACAAATCCTTGCGCCTGTTGGTTCAAAACTTGCCCAGCTACCTATAGTAGAAATTCCTGGCAATGTGCAGATTATCGCCCAAAGTCAAGAACGAAATACGCCGATTATGATGCCAGATAATTCTGTGCTGGCGAATATGTGGGAGAAGGCGCGGCAAGTACAAGGGGAGTACGATTTAATTGTTAATTTTGCCTATGATTGGCTGCCTTTTTATCTAACGCCATTTTTTAGTAAGGCGATCGCTCATTTTGTTAGTATGGGTTCGTTATCGGTAGCGATGGATGAAATTGTCACCCAAGTAGCGGCGCAGTTTCCCGGTACGATTGGCTTTTATACTCCTTCTCAAGCGGCAACTTTTGCGCTCAATTGTGAATGTACTTATTTGAGTAGCGGTGTAGATTTATCTTTATACGAATTTTGCCCCCAGCCTGACAATTATTTAGCTTGGTTAGGAAGAATTGC
>CAJQOK010000181.1 GCA_905479905.1 uncultured Aliterella sp. | reverse complement strand
CAGATTTTGATTTGGTGTTAGTAGAAAATGTAGGTAATTTAGTTTGTCCTGCCGAATTTGAAGTAGGGGAACACTTAAAAGTTGCGCTTTTAAGCATTACTGTAGGAGAAGATAAACCGCTCAAATACCCGATTATGTTTCAACAAGCAGATTGTTTGCTGATTACAAAAATTGACTTAGCGCCTTATTTAGAGATAGATATTAACCGGATTGAGGAAAATGTTAGACAAATGAATCCTCACGTCAAAATAATTGCTATTTCTGCCAAAACTGGAGCAGGTTTAGAAGCTTGGTTAGATTGGGTAAAGTCGCAAGTAGGAGCAAAACCTACCTTAGTTGGAAAGCCTGAGTAACAGGGAATTGTGTAGCAATAGTAGCAGATATATCTACTATTTAGTACCAGCTTAGACTAAGCCTTGAAAAATACTGGCAAAGAATGCAATGAAATTGCGATCGCTATTTACATACATTGCTCTATTTGTAGCAGGCTTGACTTTAACAGTTAGTTGTACAAATCCAGCAGCCAACATCAAAACTGATGCCGATACTACTTCATCTTCTGGAGGCGGCGGTGCAACTATTGCTAGTCTAGGATTTAGCGCTTAGCCTGGTTGGATTCCTTGGCAAGTAACCCAGGACAGAGGTATATTTGATACAAATAAAGCCTCCGTAGATTTGAAATGGTTTGACGGCTATTTAGAATCTATCAGTACCTTAGCCGCGCAACAAATTACCGCCAACAGTCAAACCTTAAACGATACGATTAGCTCGGTTTCTGGAGGTGCAGACCAAGTAGTTGTGTTAGTAAACGACAACTCTACAGGCAACGATAAAATCATTGCGCGATCGGGGATTAATTCTATTGCTGACCTCAAAGGCAAAAAAGTAGCCGCCGAAGAAGGCACAGTAGACCACTTTCTATTGTTATTGGGACTGGAAAAAGCAGGTTTAAGTTCTCAAGATATTCAATTTGTACCTTTAGAAACAGGTAAAGCCTCCGCCGCCTTCGTGGGAGAACAAGTTGACGCGGTGGGAGTATTTGCACCCTTTACAACTCAATCTCTTAAGCGTCCTGGGAGCAAAGAATTATTTAGTTCTAAAGAGTTTCCGGGGGCGATTCCCGATCACTTGGTAGTAACGCGCAAATTTCTAAACGAGCAGCCAGAGCAAGTACAGGCGTTAGTAGATTCGTGGTTTGCAACCTTAGATTACATAGCGGCAAATTCTGAAAGTGCGATCGCAATTATGGCAAAACGAGCCGGGGTTAGTGTCCCAGAATACAAAGAATACGCCGAAGGAACTCATATTTTTAGTATTGAAGAAAACCTCAAAGCCTTTCTTCCCGGTAAAGATAGAACATCTTTAGCTTTTGCGGCAAACGAAATGAGTGAGTTTTTAACCAAAGTTGGACTAGCACAGCAAAAGCCAGATATTAACAACTTATTTGACGATCGCTTTATTAAAGCCTACGCCGCCAAAGCTAAAAAATAAATCCACTTACCACCCTAAAGCCATGAGTCGCACCGAATCAATGCTGCGAAATGCCAAACAATCTAAAAGTCTCCAGTCAACAGTTTTCTGGCGACTGGGCGAAGATATCCCCAAACCTTTAAATACAGGATTAATTGCTACATCTATTGCTTTACCACTGCTGCTATGGTGGCTGGTAACTACTTTTGGCAATGTAAATCCGCAGTTTTTGCCTTCTCCGGCGCAAGTAATGGCAGCCTTTGGGCAATTGTGGGGTACAGGAGAGTTATTGAAAGACACTGTAGCAAGTCTCTGGCGGGTGGGTGTAGGCTTTTCTCTGGCGGTAATCTTTTCAATTCCTGTAGGCGTATTGATGGGCAGTTTCGCCAGTATTAGAGCCTTGCTAGAACCTCTATTTGGCTTAATTCGCTATATGCCTGCGCCTGCTTTTATTCCATTACTAATTTTGTATTTGGGGATTGGCGAAGAACCAAAAATTACTTTAATCTTCATTGGCGTATTTTTCTTTAACTCTTTGATGGTTATGGATACAGTCAAATTTGTACCCAAAGACTTGATTGAGGCAACCTATACCTTGGGTGGAAGTCGGATACAGACATTGTTGCAGGTAATTTTTCCCCACGTTATCCCAGGAATTATTGATGCTTGTCGGATTAACTTAGCCGCCGCTTGGCAATTGGTGATTGTGTCGGAATTAATTGCCGCCAATGAAGGCTTAGGGCGGAGAATCAGCGTAGCAGGAAGGTTTTTGAGAACTGATGAAATTTTCGTGGGGTTAATTGTAATTGGTGTAATTGGACTAACTTTTGACTTGCTATTTCAATATTTATTAAGGGTTTCTTGTAGCTGGGCAAGTCAAAAAAGATAAATCTACCGTCGAGCATCTACCAAACAACCAGGGTCAAATCATGTATCTACAAGTCAATAGCTTACACAAAAACTTTGAGACAAAGCAAGGCGCTTTAGCCGTCTTGAAAGATATCAATATGACGATCGCCCAAGGGGAATTTATCTGCGCTGTAGGAGCATCAGGATCGGGCAAATCTACCTTATTGCGTCAAATTGCCGGATTAGATCGCCCCACCAGTGGAGAGGTTAAAGTTGACGGGGTGCGCGTAACTGGCCCTGACCCCGACCGAGGGATGGTATTTCAGCATTACACCCTTTATCCCTGGATGAGCGTCTAAAAAAACACAGAATTTGGGCTGAAGTTACAAGGATTGTCCAAAAAAGAGCGCCGCGAGAAAGCCAGCTATTATCTAAAAGTAGTAGGGTTAGAAAACTTTGCTAAATCCTTACCCAAGCAGCTATCGGGAGGAATGAAACAACGCTGCGCGATCGCTCGTGCTTTAGCTTCTGAACCAAAAGTAATGTTGATGGATGAGCCTTTTGGAGCGTTAGATGTTCATACAAAGGAATCTATGCACCAATTCATGTTAGAGCTTTGGGAAAAAACTAACTTAACAATTTTTATGATTACCCACGATGTAGAGGAAGCTGTGTTTCTCTCCAATCGAATTTATGCTTTAACATCCCGTCCCGGTACTGTACAAAAGGAAATGTCGATTACATTACCCGATCGCAACGTTACAGTTAAGCGCCACTCTATATTTCAGGATTATCGGGATGAATTAATGGAATTGTTGCGGGGGAAATCTACAGAAGTACTCGCCGCCTAGATAGATGTATTTGCACCAAAGAAAACTGTTATAAATATCGAGGACTAGAAAACTTGATATTAAGGGCATACTATGGCTTTAGCAGTTGGCACAAATGCACCAGCATTTACCGTCAAAGACACCAATGGCAACACTGTTTCGCTGTCTGATTATGCTGGTAAAACAGTAGTTTTGTATTTTTACCCCAAAGATGACACCCCAGGCTGTACTAAGCAAGCTTGTGGTTTCCGCGATGCAAGTACCGAGTATCAGGGCAAAGATGTAGTAATTTTAGGTGTTAGCGCCGATGATGAAGGATCTCATCAAAAGTTTACAGAGAAATATAATCTCAATTTTCCTTTACTAGCCGATACCGAGAAAACTTTAATTAAAGCTTACGATGTCGATGGTGGTGGTTATGCTAAACGAGTTACTTATGTAATTGATAGTAGTGGCAAAATTAGTCACGTAGATTCTAATGTGAATACTTCTAATCATGCTAGTGATGTTTTAGCCGCGCTAGGTTTGTAGAAATAGGTGTAGTAGAGACGTTGCATTGCAACGTCTCTTGCATTGGTTTTGAAATAACTTTTTAACTATTAGCCCCAATGCGTTCTTATTCTTTAATCGCTCCCGCAAAAATTAATTTATATCTAGAAATAATTGGCGATCGCTCCGATGGTTATCACGAATTAGCAATGGTGCTACAAAGCATCGATTTAGCCGATCAAGTTGATTTGCGAAGTCTTAGTACCGATACTATCTCTGTTCGTTGCGCTCATCCTCAAGTACCAGAAAGTCGCGCTAACTTAGCCTATCAAGCGGCGGCATTAATGGCGGCAGAATTTTCTGATGCTTTTGCCCAGTTTGGCGGCGTAGAAATTACTATTGATAAGCGTATTCCCATCGCTGCGGGTTTAGCTGGAGGTTCTAGCAACGCCGCCGCCGTTTTGGTAGGGTTAGATTTACTTTGGCAATTAGGACTAACTCAGTCAGAATTAGAAGAATTAGGCAGTCAATTAGGTTCAGATGTACCTTTTTGTATTGCTGGCGGTACAGCGATCGCCACCGGACGAGGTGAAAGGCTCTCACCCTTACCCAGCGTAGATAATTTGTATGTAGTGCTAGGTAAATATCGCCATTTAGATGTTGCTACCGCTTGGGCTTACCAAACTTACCGCGCGAACTTTGGCAATACCTACGTCAATAAACAGGATCTTACTTCTCGTGCGGCGGCGGTTCATTCTAGCTCAATGGTACAAGCAATTATTCACGAAGATCAAGTTCAAATTGGTCAAAGGCTACATAATGATTTAGAGCGCGTAGTCATCCCTGCTTATCCGCAAATATTGCAATTGAAAGAGACATTTCAAAATGCTGGCTGTTTGGGTGCAATGATGTCAGGTTCTGGATCTACAGTATTTGCTCTTTGCGATAGCGAAAAGCAAGCCCAAAAAGTGCATCAGCAAGGACGAATGCTTGCACAACCAAGCGATTTAGATTTGTTTATTGCTCGTTTAACTTCTACAGGCGTTCAAGTAATGTCTAGTAATAAAGATTAGTAATTTTAATCATGAATGACCCCACTCCCACCGAACAGCCAGCAACCGATTCTAAGCCCCTTCCCAGCCCCCTACGCTCCTCTTTAGGGGGGCTAATTGCTTCAGGAATGGCGATCGCTCTCTATCGTGTTACAGGCGCTATTTCTCAAAACTTTGCCCAAAAACCTCTGCATTCTGACAATGCCCTAGTTGTCAAAATTAGCATTGCCGTTCGTACTTTAGTTGTCGGCTTAAGTACCTTAGCCGCTTTTATCTTTGCCATTGTGGCTGTAGCTTTAGTCGCTTTGGCTATTCAGGCGGCGATTCAACAGTTTAAACAACGTCCGTCTATTTAAAAATAGCGGCGTTGCTGAAAGTGTGATGATTTTTCCTTTTTGCAATCCTGTCTCCTCCTTATTCCTACCGCATTGGGAATTATTCACTGAAATTACCAATTACCAATTACCAATTACCCATTACCAATTACCAATTACCAATTACCAATTACCAATTACCAATTACCAATTACCAATTACCCATTACCCATTACCCAAATAGCTAAAAATTTTCCCTACTTTGTAATTCTTATTTTTAAGCTTACTTTTCCCCAAGTTTTCCCCAGGTTTTCCCCAGGCTTTGACGGTAGCTAAGGACAAATACCTTCCCTGTGGATTATTTATTTTGCCATCAAAACTCTACAAGTACGCAGTTCATATAAAGTTAAGTAACAAAAAATAGACTAAAAGTCCTATTACTTCGTAGCTAATTTTCTTGAGTAAAAACAATTGCAATATTTCGTAGCATTGACAACTCTACCCCCTCCTAGCGCACAATAAAGCACTTGCCTCTAAAGTTACCTTAGACTTTCACTAGCATTGACAGCCCAAGTTTGTAATTAAGAGGGAAGATTGTTTTATTTATTTAAGCCCAGGGCGAGGCAATTAATGAGCAATACCCTTAGTATCTTGACGGAAATTCCCGAAGAACTACACCAATCCCTCAAAAGCTACTTAGAAAATCATCCTGATTGGGATCAAGACCGAGTTTTTGCGGCGGCTTTATCATTGTTTTTGCTACAAAATAGCGATGGCGATCGCCGTGCCGCTAGAGTATATCTAGAAACTCTCTTTGATCACTGCTCGTAGAAACTAAAAATGCGATCGCTGCATTACACGGCGTATACTAGCTTTTTCCTCTCATCTGTTATTGTGGAGGGCTATCGGGAGCCTCAAACTTATAGCCCACCCCGCGCACTGTCTGAATTAAGATCGGCTGTGTTGCATCGATTTCAATTTTTTTGCGAATTTGACCGATATGAACGTCTACAACTCTTTGATCGCCTACATAATCGTAGTCCCAAACTTCTTGTAGTAATTCCGCTCGTCGCCAAACTCTACCGGGATGACTGGCGAGAAAACGCAGCAAGTCAAATTCTAAAGCAGTTAAAGGAATCAATTGATTATTCAGCGTTACTTCCCGTCGCTCTGGGTCTATTAATAGCTTTTCAAAGCTCAAACGCTGCTTCTCTGGGGCTGTAACTGTGCGTTGGCGCTTTAAAATTGCTCCAACTCTAACTTCCAATTCGCCCAAACCAAAAGGTTTAGTTAAGTAGTCATCCGCTCCTTGAGCAAACCCGCGAATTTTATCGGCTTCGTCAGCGCGACTTGTGAGCATCAGCACAAAAACCTTTGTGCGTTTTTGCATCTCCTCACAAAGGTTGTAGCCAGTCGCATCCGGCAAATTGACATCCAAAATTACCAAGTCAGGGTTAAATTGATCGAAGATTGCTAAAGCCGTTTTACCATCTTCGGCTGCTTCTACTTGGTATTTCTGCTTGCTCAAAAAGCGTTGGATTAAATTGCGAATTGCCGGATCGTCATCAACTATCAGAATTTTGGCAAGAGCCATAGCCATTACTTTGTGCAACTAAAAGAGAGAATCGACAAGTAGATGCAACTTTTTTTCAAGTTGTTGTACTCTTACTAATTATTAACTCATAACTTAACAAAACTAACGGTTTGTAAAGTTCTTTAAGCGCGATAGCGCCAGGGCGCACGCAGAGCTTCGCAATTTACAGCCTTTGCTTTTGAACGCTGATCTTGCCAAAAAAGAAATTATATCCTAAATTTACACTATTTTTCCTTGGAACTAAAATCACAATATATTTATGTAAAACTATAGCTGCAAGTAGTTGTTAGCATATGCTAAAGTCCAATATATAAGACAGGCTGCACGTTGCGATCTTGACCGTTGGCATTACCTAAAAAAATTAGTTACCAGTGGCAACGACTTTAACTAATACGGTAGTCTAAATTTGTTGATGTTTACCAGATGCTCCGATTGATGCTGAGGCGATAAAGTTACATGAGCGAGTCTAATCCCTACGAAAAACTTGGGTTAAAACAAGACGCTACCTTCGATCAAATTCAAGAAGCTCGCAATCGCCTTGCAACCCAACACGATGGCGACTCACAGCATTTGGATATGGTAGAGGAAGCTTACGATGCCATATTGATGGAGCGTTTGCGGATGCGCCAAGAAGGTAAAATTAAAGTGCCAGAAGGCATTAAATTTGCCGAGCGTCTTTCTCAACCACCCCAAAAGCAAAACCAAAGCCCTAAAATACAATCTCCTTCGTGGCTAGAAAAGTTGCGTGATCGCCCTAGCCCCAAAGATATATTATTGCCTGGTGGTTTATTTCTAAGCTTGAGCGGATTAAGCGTTGTTTATCCAACCGTCGGCGCTCAACTATTGCAAGTAGTGCTAATGGTGGGAGTATGCCTAAGTATTTACTTTATTCGGCGCAAAGAACAAAATTTTAGCCGCGCCATCCTCCTAACGGGAGCCGGATTAATTGTTGGGCTAGTAGTGGGCGGATTACTGGCTAGCTTACTAATTTCTCCTCTAAGCCAAATTAATATCCAAGCAGAGCAATTCTCTACGGTGGTAACGTTTGTTGTTCTCTGGTTAGTGAGTAGCTTTTTGCGCTAGTTAAGCTACTTGGGACAAAGATTTGGCAATTAAAATGTCTACAGCCTCACTTAAAGTTTCCACAATTAAGTCAGGTTTGTAGAGTTGGAGTTGTTCGCGATCGCGGATACCACATAAAACCGCCATTACTTTGACATTATGGTTTTTAGCTGCTATAATGTCTGCCTCTGTATCTCCAACCATCCAAGTATCTGCTACTGAAGGGAGTTCTACTAAAGCTCGTTCCATTAGTAAAGCTTTATCATCAATATCGCAGGTTTTGACATAATCATTTTTGAGACAATAGCAGCGATTTTTGGGAAAAAATCTGCCCAAATCGTAGCGGTTAAAAGCATAATCTAATTCTTTGACTCGGCGCATCGTCATCACCGCCAAATCTATCCCCGCCCCTTGGACTTTTTCAAGAGCAGCCACAGCACCGGGGGCGAGGCTATCGTAGCTAAAATAATCAGGAGTATGTACGGTTTGGCGACGCAATTGAGCAAAGGCTTTTGCTTGGGTTTCGTCTAGCCCGGAAATGATGCCAATTTGGGTTTCAAGAACGCGCGATCGCTTTAATTGCCAAAATTCTGCCTTTTCTAGCGGCTTTACAGACTGTCCGGGGTGCTTGCTAGTTTCTAAACAATATTTGTAAACCTGGTAATAGCGCTCGGAAACATCAGTAATTGGCCCATCAAAGTCCGTAATTAGCCTTAACATTTAGACACAAAAGATAAACTTTATTTATACGTTATCCTAAGCTGAGCAAAATTGTACCGGAGTGAGTTTTAAATTCCTAATCGGATTGATTAAAAATCTTGCAAACTACCCCTTTTAAGTTGTTCGCGTTCAATAGCTTCAAACAAAGCCCGAAAATTGCCTTCCCCAAAACCCCGCGCTTGCTGGCGGCGCTCGATAATTTCTAAGAAAAAAGTAGGTTGGCTAAAAATTGGTTGGGTGAAAGTTTGCAAAAGTATCGCTTGGGGAACTGTCGGTTGCCAATCGACCAAGATTTCGTGTTCAGCAATTTCTGCTAGTTCAGTAACCCTTAGCGGCAGTCCTGGGCGTTGTTGCAGTTGCGTGTAGTAACTAGGAGGTACAGGGAGAAAATCAACCCCACAGCGCCTAAATTGGGCGATCGCGCTGATAATGTTTGCGGTTTCAAGCGCAATATGTTGGATTCCCGCGCCTTTATTGGCATCTAAAAACTCTTGAATTTGGGAATTGGGGGAAGCAGGTTGATTAATAGGAAACTGGACTTGATTATTAGGAGAAACCATAACTTGACTGTGTAAAGCCGAGCGTTCTGTTTGAATTTTGAACGCTTGTTTAGCCTGAAAACCCAAAGTATCTTGATACCAAGTTACCGCCGGATCTAAGTCTCCCGCTTCAACGTTTAGCACCACATGATCGATGCCAGTAAAGCTAGAAGGGGAGAAAATTGGCTCTTTTTCAACTTTTTCAACCAGGGTGTGAGTCAAACTACCCCAAGCAGAGATTTTCGCCCACTTGCTACCGTTGGCTGTGTCTATTTGCACGTTTTCTAGGACTTTTGCGCCACCAAAACTTGCCAGGGCGATCGCCTTTTCCACATCATCAACACTAAAAGCAATATCCGCAACTCCTGGGGGATGCTGGTTTAAAAACTTAGCTACAGGACTTGTAATATTTAGCGGTGAAGACAGAACAAAACAGACAGCGCCGTTGTTTATTACCTCCGTGCAGGTGTGCCAATCTTCACTACTAGCTACCGATTGAAACCCCAACTGGTTAATAAACCAGTCGCGGGAAGCTTGGGCATTTTCTACATAGAAGTGAACGCGATCAATTTTCATAAATCTGTCAAAATCCAGCTTTTAAGCTCACTTTAAGTAAATTTTGCCCGATCTACGTGAATTCGCAGGTCACTCTCTAGGAATGACTTTGTTTTATTAAAAAAATAAATGACTTTCTGGCTGAATATTTATTTCCATTGGTACAGCTTGAGGATCAGCCGTTAGAGCGTACAAGATAGCTGAGGCAGCCGTTTCGGTACTTAGCATTTTTTTTCGGTCTACTTTCAAACTGACATTATCCCAAAAAGGCGAATCTACCCCACCAAAGTAGAATAACGTGAATTTCACCCCAAAACGCTTTAATTCTTCTGCCATGCACTTGCTAAAGCCCACTACAGCGTATTTTGAAGCACAATAAGCAGAAGCCATTGGCATTGAGTGCTTGCCCAAAATTCCTACTACATTACAAATATGTCCTGATTTGCGCTCCTGCATCAACTCCGCCGCCGCCTGACAGGTGTAAAAACTGCCCTTCAGGTTCACATCAATCATGGCATCCAAATCGGCTGAGTCTAGGTTGCTGTAAGGCTTCATTACCCCTGCTCCCGCCGCATTAACTAAAGCGTCTATTTGCCCAAACTCGACAATTATTTGCTTAAATAGTGCATCTACTTGCTCTGGTTTAGTAATATCTGTAGGAATAGTAGCAACTTCTCCTGATAGCTCCTCGGCTAAAGTTGCCAATTTGTCTTTGTCGCGCGCTACTAATACTAAACGCGCTTCAGCATTAGCGGCTTTGCGGGTCAAGGCGGAACCTATACCACCCGTTGCGCCCACAACTACAAT
Organism: uncultured Aliterella sp.; assembly: GCA_905479905.1. GTDB lineage: Bacteria > Cyanobacteriota > Cyanobacteriia > Cyanobacteriales > Chroococcidiopsidaceae > Aliterella. Next base: position 1,052 of record CAJQOK010000181.1, on the reverse strand, counting down.
AACTTTATTTTTCATATGTCTTTACATTTCTTCACGTATCTTCCCATAATAACCATAGACAGGTAAATCGAAAGACGAAGAATAGACGACAATTAACCTCTTTAGTTCGATCTCTACAAGCTAGGTGGTGAGAAGACTTAAAATTAAGTTAAATTTAATTAAGATTCAACACAAATATCGATTACTTAGCTTACGGCTAGATCCCCAAAACTTGTTTGGGAAGCAGTTACATCTAAAAGCTTAATCCCGTAAGGGCTACAGTAATAAATTGGAGTAAAGATAATTTGCGATTTTTACACAAATAGAGGCAGCTAATTGATGAAATTTTCTTGGAAAACATTGGTACTGTGGACTTTGCCACCTTTAGTCATTGGATTTTTCTTTTGGCAAGGAGCTTTTGCAACGGCTCCGGTGGATACAACCAAAAATACCGCTAGTACCCGCATGACCTACGGGCGGTTTTTAGAATATATAGATTCAGGACGAGTCAAAACTGTAGACTTGTACGAAGGTGGTAGAACAGCCATAGTTGAAGCTGTAGACCCAGACTTAGACGATCGCATTCAACGCTTGCGGGTAGACTTACCTTACAATGCACCAGAATTGATTGCTAAGTTGCGAGAGGCTAATGTCAACTTAGACTCTCACCCGATGCGGAATGATGGCGCAATTTGGGGTTTGTTAGGAAATTTGGTTTTCCCGATATTGTTAATTAGCGGTTTATTTTTCTTATTTAGACGCTCTAGCAATATTCCCGGTGGCCCTGGTCAAGCAATGAACTTTGGCAAATCAAAAGCCCGTTTTCAAAGCGAAGCTAAAACCGGAATCAAGTTTGATGATGTAGCCGGAATTGATGAAGCTAAAGAAGAATTAGAGGAAGTAGTTACTTTCTTAAAGCAACCAGAAAGGTTTACGGCGGTAGGGGCAAAAATTCCCAAGGGCGTATTACTAATTGGGCCTCCAGGAACAGGTAAAACTTTACTCGCAAAAGCGATCGCTGGAGAAGCTGGAGTACCATTTTTTAGTATCTCTGGTTCAGAATTTGTCGAAAT
>CAJQOK010000180.1 GCA_905479905.1 uncultured Aliterella sp. | reverse complement strand
CGATGATTCGGTCACATCGCCTTCTGTTGCTACGCCATAGACGCTACAAGAAGACATATACACAAACCGTCGGATTCCCGCAGCTTTGGCTATATTTGCCAAGCGTACCGAGCCTTTATGATTAATATCGTAAGTAATTGTTGGCGAAAGTTGCCCGGTAGGATCGTTAGATAATTCCGCCATATGCACGATCGCCTCTACTCCCGCCAAATCCTCGGTAGTTATATGACGAATATCTTTATTTAGGGTTTTAGCAGTTACTGTAGTCCCGTTGTACAACCAACCAACTTTGTAATACCCCGTATCTACTCCCAACACTTCGTGTCCCTTTTCCATCAATAAGGGCGGTAACAATGAACCAAGATAGCCTTCTGTACCTGTAACTAATACTTTCATTTGCTTGTATAATCCTATGCTTTGACTTTAACTTGTAAGTGCTGAAATTCGGGAATTGCTTGGGCGATTACTTTGCCAATTTCGAGGGATGATGTAGCCGCCGGAGATGGTGCGTTGCAAACGTGGACGGAGTTTTTGCCTTGAACTATCAAAAAGTCGTCTACAAGATGACCATCACTCTTTAAAGCTTGGGCGCGTACTCCCGCATGAGTTGGCACTATATCCTCGGCTTTAATTTCAGGAATTAACTTTTGCAAACTGTGCAAAAATGCCGTTTTACTGAAAGAGCGGATGATTTCTTGGATACCTTCGTCAGCGTGTTTTGCTGCTAATTTCCAGAAACCAGGATAGGTCATAACTTCCGTAAAATCACGCAAATCAAAGTCTGTTTTTTTGTATCCTTCGCGTTTAAAGCTCAAAACAGCATTGGGCCCAGCATGGACGCTACCATCAATCATTTTTGTAAAATGAACGCCCAAAAAAGGAAAATCTGGGTTAGGTACGGGATAAATTAAAGTGTTGACTAAGTGGCGCTTTTCGGGGGTAAGTTCGTAATATTCTCCTCGAAAAGGTACGATTTTAGCTTGAGGATCGACTTGGGATAATTTAGAAATGCGATCGCTATGCAATCCAGCACAATTGACTACAAAGCGCGTCTCAAAAGTACCTTGATTCGTTTCTAATACTTGATTTTTACCTACTTGGCGAATCTTATTAACTTTAGTATTAAGCCGTAATTCACCACCCAAAGATTGAACTATATCGGCGTATTTTTGACATACCTGCTTATAGTCTACAATCCCAGTTGTAAAGACTTTAAGCCCTGCTACACAGCTAACGTGAGGCTCAATTTCTTTTACTTGTTCGCTAGAAAGTTGAGTAACTTTCAATTGGTTTTCTAAACCACGCCTATAAAGGTTTTCTAGTTGTGGTAATTGCTCGTTTTCTGTAGCAACAATTACTTTACCGCAGACTTCATAACTGATATCGTGGGCTTGACAAAATTCCACCATTGAGCGACTACCCTCTCGACAAAACTTTGCCTTAAAACTTCCAGGTTTGTAATAAATCCCTGAATGAATTACGCCGCTATTATTTCCTGTTTGATGGTACGCCCACTTGCTTTCTTTTTCTAATACTACAATTCGCGCTTGGGGAAAACGTTTGTTTGCAGCCATTGCTGTAGCTAAACCAACAATTCCACCGCCAATAATTGCCAGATCATACATGAAAGTTTTTGCCTCTAAAACTAATATAAGCTAGTAGTTAAAACATAAATACTTTGCAATCTATCAGTTTGTATTGTTATTTGAATAACTGATAAGTCAAGCCTTTTGCTTACCTATATCAAGAACAAGTAAGCATTACTTGCCATTGAGCAAGAAAAAGTAAAAATACTTGCTCTAATCTTTACCAAACCTTCCAAGGAGCTTTACCGCTTTGCCATTGTTCTTCAAGATAGGTTTTATCACGCAAAGTATCCATTGGCTGCCAAAAATCATAATGTTTGAAAGCTGACAATTGATTCATTTCTGCTAACTTTTGTAGTGGCTCTTTTTCCCAACTTGTAGAATCTTCAGCTATGAAGTCAATAACTTCTGGCTCTAAAACAAAATAACCGCTATTTACCCACGCACCATCACCTTCAGGCTTTTCTCGAAAGCTAGTAATTTGACTTTGATCTTCTGCTAAACAAATTGCTCCAAATCGTCCTGGTGGTTGACTCGCAGTTAAGGTTGCTAAAGTCTTTTGCTCTTTGTGAAAAGCGATCAAATCTTTAATATTTACGTTGCTAACACCATCACCGTAAGTAAAGCAAAAAGTTTCGTTACCAATATGCTCTTTTACTCTCCTTAGCCTTCCCCCAGTCATGGTTTGATCGCCAGTATCTACTAACGTCACGCGCCAAGGCTCGGCATACCCGCAATGAATATTCATTTGATTGAATCGCATATCAAAGGTTACATCAGACATATGTAAGAAATAGTTGGCGAAATATTCCTTAATTACGTAGCCTTTATAACCGCAGCAAATAATGAAATCATTAATGCCATAAGCAGAATAAGTTTTCATAATGTGCCACAAAACTGGACGACCGCCAATTTCTACCATTGGTTTAGGCTTAATCGTGGTTTCTTCACTTAATCTAGTACCTAAGCCACCAGCCAATATTACTGCTTTCACTTAATCACCTCAAATTTAATGAGAGAAGGATTTTGTATCTTTGAATGAGCCAATCAGCACAGGTGCGAAAGTTGAGCAAACTACGCATATCTAACTTACTGACTAACCATTGTAAAGCAGCAGCTTGGGAACAACCGTAAAGTCACAGTAAATTACTATCTATATATGTGAAATTTTGATAAAGGCTAAGTTAAATTACTAATTACCGTTTAGAAGCGTCGAAACCTTGCCAAATCAGCCAAAAATAGCTTGATGATGAAAAGTTTATTTAATTTACTGATTGTGGAAATTCTTGAGATGGGAAGAAGTCGCCCTTAACTGTATAAATCAGTACCTTGAGTACAGGGTGCGTACTTTTACTTATACTTTAGCGCGATCGCTTATCTAAAGACGCTCAGTTATTGACAAGTGATTGCTGGCAAATTTAAGTTGCAAAGACTTTCTCGTTCTCTCTATAAACTCAAATTTCAACATTTTTCCAGATTTTAGCTGCCTTCAAGATTCTAACAAATTAAGGGCAAAAGTAGCTCTAATACTTACTCCTAGGTAGTTTCAAAGCCTAGTAAACAGTTTTAGCAATACTTACGTACACTGTCGTGACCCTAAGTAAATTCAGTATTGATACGGATCTAGATTATTTATAGAAATGTCATGATCGAAAAAAGATTGGGTGAGGAAGTTCTTAGCTTTTTAAAATGTCAATAAATTTTATTTTAAATTTGAAATTTGCGATTTTTATAAACCCTCTCACATAACCAATGACCGCAATAAACGTTTTCAGTAAAATTATCGTTGCTAATTTTTACTAGCAAATACCACACTAAAAACATGGAGCAAATATATCTCAATTAACAAAAAAAAGTAAGCCTATATTTGGAGCCAAAAGAAATAATTATGATTGCTCAAACTATGAATGCTAACGATTTAGTTAAAACCCTTGCTGGATTAAAACAAGAGCAGTTCAGTGGCAACTTGCTAGTGAAAAGTACCCCAAGAGAAGGAATACCAGCGCAAGACTGGAATTTTTGCTTATTTTTGGGGAGGATTTTGTACGCGACTGGAGGCAATCATCCTGTTAGACGTTGGCAAAGAAACCTATTAGCGCAATGTCCGCAGCTTGATATTGGGCAATTAAAAACTTTAGTAGTCAATATCTCTAATCCAGCATCGTTGTCCGCCGTAACAACGTGGGAATATCAACTATTACATTTAGGAGTAGAACGCAACCAAATTAGCCGCGAACAAGCAGCAAAAACCATTAATGGGATTGTTAGCGAAATATTGTTTGATATTACTCAAGCAATTCAAGTAAGTTTTCAAATCAAGCCAGAACATATATCGGTTCCCGTTCAATTAGCTTTGCTAGATCCAGGGCTAGTGCTGGGGGAAGTTCAACAACAAAGAATGCTATGGCAAAAAGCCAACGTTAGCGAAGTCCATCCCAATCAAGCACCAAATATTGCTCAAAAAGAGCAACTCCAACAACAGGTATCGGCTCCGGTATATCAAAACCTAGTCAAACTGTTGGATGGACACAGGACTTTGCGGGAACTTGGCATAGTCATGAAGCGAGATGCGGCTCAAGTGACTAGCTCTTTATTGCCATTTTTAAAATCGGGAATAGTAGAGCTAATTGAGCTTGCAGATTTTCCGGCTCCTGCTCGTCCCTCCGCGCCAAAACCCGCCGAAAGCACTCATGCACCGCTAATTGCTTGCGTCGATGATAGCCCTTTAGTTTGCCAGAGTATGGAGAAAATTCTCACAACTGGCGGTTATCGGTTTTTAGGGGTGCAAGACTCTTTACGAGCGATCGCTACTTTATTGAGTCGCAAGCCCGATCTAATTTTCTTGGATCTAATCATGCCCAATACTAATGGGTATGAAATTTGTACTCAACTGCGTAAAGTATCAGCATTCCGCGATACACCGATTGTGATCCTCACCGGAAATGACGGGATCATCGACCGAGTACGCGCCAAAATCGTTGGTGCTTCTGGTTTTTTGAGCAAGCCAGCTAACGCGGAAACGGTGCTAGAAGCCACCCGCCAGCATCTCAGCGAATTGGTAGAAGATTAGTTAGGCGATCGCGCCCAATGCTTTGATCAAAGTTCATTTTATTACCCACCTTTTTTAAACAGGACAACACCATGAGTACAGTTTTAGTCGTTGAAGATTCTCCTACCCAAATGGATGTGATTACTAGCTGTCTGCAAAAAGGCGGATTAACAGTACTTACCGCTACCGATGGCAAAGAGGCTATGAGCAAAATTAGCAACCAAAAACCAGACTTAATTGTTTTGGATGTAGTATTGCCTGATCGCAGTGGGTTTGAACTATGCCGCGATCTCAAAGCCGAAAGCACCACCAGTAGCATTCCGGTTGTAATTTGCTCTACCAAATCAACCGACATGGATAAATTTTGGGGCAAAAAACAAGGAGCCGATGCCTACATTACTAAGCCTGTAGACCAAGAAGAACTGCTAAAAACAGTAAAACAACTCATTAAATAAGGCGTTTGTATAAGTGCATTGCAGCAGGAGACAGCGATGATATCTGAGTTTTTGACTAAAGGCATTTCTATGGGGTCGGCAACCGCCGAAGAAGCAAAAGAGCAAGAGCAGTTTTTGCGCTTTCACCTAGAACCCGACCTCAACGCCGCCTTGCCAGTGGATCAAATGACCGAAGTATTCACCGTTTCTACTTCTAAAGTTGTACCCATTCCCCATATGCCCCCTTGGGTAATTGGCGTTTACAACTGGCGAGGAGAAATTTTGTGGCTGGTTGATTTGGGCTATTTGCTAGGCGGTACACCCTTGTACCAACAAACTAGCAGCCGATCGCTCTACACGGCAATTGTGATCAATTCTCAGCAAGCTGGTGAAAGACAAGGAAGCAGTACGGCAGGTAAAAAAATGCTGGGACTGGCTGTCAACCGCGTAGAAGATATGGAATGGTTCAATTCTGACTTGATTCAATCGCCCCCAGAGTCGGCGGTGAATCCGGCATTAGTACCATTTTTACGCGGCTATTGGTTAAAAAACAACGGTGAAATTGTCGTTGTCTTAGACGGAAACTCAATCATTGCTGGAATGCCCAAATAGAGTAGAGACGTAGCATTGCTACGTCTCTACATTTAATGTTAAACCGCCTATCTTTTAGCTTTATAGCTTTTTGTATTTCTATTAACCAATTTCTGTAAATTCCCAATACATACCAAATTTTAAGGTTAAATCATGACTAAAATTTCTCCCAAACCCACCGAACCCAATATCACTAACGGTCACAATGAGGCTAATAATGATAGTGGTTTTTTCAAGTCGGCGGTTGTTTCTCCAGTTTCCCAACCAACGAAGTTTAATTCTCAATCTACAGTCTTAGATAAATCGACTGTTAGGGTAATGCCCGAAGGGATGAAAAACCTGTCTTGGTGGCAGCGTACAAGTCTTAGAACCAAAGTGACTTTAGGCGCGATCGCTCTTGGTGTACTTCCTATAGCACTGCTGGGTGCAATTGCTTACAACGTAGCGGACAATGCGATCGTTAGACAGATTACTGGATTTGAAGAATCTAGAGCCACTGATCTAGCTGGTCGGGTAGCACTTATCATGCGCGAACGGGTCGCGGACATTCAGACCCTAGCCGATTTGCGGATTCTTGCCAATCCTCAAGGGCGAGCAGTTAGTTACAAAGAAAAGCAAGAACAGTTAAATTCATTCGTCAAAGATAGCGGATTTTATGACAGTATTGCCGTTTCAGATTTAAAAGGGAACGTAATTTTGCAAACTAGCGGCGAACCTGTCCCTAATTTAAGTGATAGAGATTATTTCCAAGAAGTCATCAAGACAAAAAAAATAGCAATTACTGAGCCACGTCCATCGACAGTTACCGGAAAGGTATCAGTTTTCGTGACTGCACCAATTTTCGATTCTGTATCTAACAAATTTATTGGTGTAGTCCGGTCTCGGACACCAGCCGAAAACATCACAAACCTACTGGAAAACTTCGCCGCCAATAATAACGAGTACTACATTATAGGAGCTTCGGGAACCGTTGTTCTAGCTGATGAAGATGAGCGTTTAGGTAGAGATGCAAATGCAGATAGTCCCAACCTAGTTAAACTAGAAGCTGCCAAAAAACCAGGTACGATAATTGGTAGAGATGTCTTCGATAAAGATGAAGACTTGATTGCCTATGCCCCCTTTGAACAATTTGAAGGTTTGCCAGACTTAGGCTGGGGCGCTGTAGTTGCCGAGCCTACCAGTCAAGCTTATGCGCCCCAAAGATTGCTGTTGTTGTCGCTAGGTATTGGTACTTTGGCAACGGCACTAGCGGTAGGTGGACTTGCAGCTTACCTAGCTAGACGTTCTACCCGCCCACTACTAGAAGCTACAGATACCGTCGAAAAATTGGGTAGAGGAGAATTTGACAACCGCGTAAAAGTATCTGGCGGCGACGAAATCGCGGTACTAGGATCAAACATCAACCGCATGGCTGATACAGTGCAAGAACTACTCAGACAACAAGAACTAGAAGCCGAGCAAGCGCGCTTGTTTGCGGATATTTCTAGTTCCCGCGCTGATAAAGCCCAAGATTTAGATGTCGTCTTTAACCAAGCACTAGCAGGTGCTAAAGAGATTCTCAACGCTGATCGCGTAGTTGTCTATCGCTTCAAACCTGACTTTAGTGGCTACATTGCCAACGAATCGGTATCCCCTGGCTTTCCTCAAGCCCTTAATGACAAAATTGAAGACCCTTGTATCAGTGATGAGCTAATAGAAGCTTACAAACAGGGTCGAGTTGTGCCGACAAATAATGTATTTGAAGCAGGTTTTCACCCCGACCACTTGGCATTGATGGAACGGCTGCAAATTAAAGCAAATTTAGTTACGCCAATTATCAATAATAAAGAACTCTACGGCTTGCTAATTGCTCACCACTGCACCGCAACTCACGATTGGCAGCAAACAGAAATCACCTTCTTGCAACAAATGTCTGAGCGATTAGGGGCAATTTTAAGCCGCGTCAGCTTCCTAGAACAAAAAGAAGCAGAAGCTACGCGATCGGCATTGCTTAAAGATATCACCGTCACCATTGGTCAATCTCTTAACTCTGAAGATATTTTCAGCCAAGCAGTCGAACTCGCGCGCCGCGCTATCAAATCTGACCGAGTAGTT
>CAJQOK010000179.1 GCA_905479905.1 uncultured Aliterella sp. | reverse complement strand
TACATACTCAAGCAAAACAAGTTAGACATAAACTACGTCAACAAAACGCTTTATTAGTGACAACAGAATTTGTGCTTTTAGAAGTTGCTGATGCGTTTTGCGATTCCTCTACACGAATGCAAGCTGTTAGTTTTATTGAGGGATTAGAATCGTTAGCGATTTTGCAAATTATTTCTATCGAGCGAAGTTTATTTACTGAAGGTTGGTTGCTTTATAAACAGCGTCCCGATAAAGATTGGAGCTTGACTGACTGTATTAGTTTTGTAGTTATGAGCCAAGAAAATATTGTACAAGCATTTACATCCGATCACCATTTTGAGCAAGCAGGGTTCATAAAGATTTTAGCCAACGAGACTTAGAGGGGTTTGTTAGACTAAGTTTAGCTAGGTATCACCTCAACCAAGGACGCGCACACCCGATGATGCTATCGACGTACCCAAGTACCCTATTATCCAAAGAACTACTAAGTTTACAATACAACTCCACAAGCGATCGCTTTGATGAAACTTGGGAAGCTCCCCTCTCTACACTGCTTGGTTTAGGACGAGCGGCGGGTGCTGATTTTATCGAGTTTTTCCTAGAGCGGGCAAATTACATTAGTTGTCAAGCTGAAGAAGACACTATTACCAGCATTTCCCCCCGACTATCTACAGGCGCAGGAGTCAGAGTATTTCGCGGCGCGGCAGATTGTTATGTTAGCACCAACGATTTATCATTTAACGGGCTAAAAGCGGCTTTAGAAAAGGGTTTATCTATCCTTGGCTTGCAACTACCGTCTCCAAACGCTTATGTACCTGAAATTAACCTAGAGTTGCTGAGAGATTACGCCACCAAAAAAAGTAAAGATACTTGGCTGTCGGGATGTAGCTCAATGCAAGAAATGGGCGAAGTATTATTAGATGCAAACGCCCAACTAAAAGTCAAAGCAAGTCACGTACAATCAAGACGAGCAGTTTATTTTCGAGATTGGCAAGAAGTTTTAATTGCTGCTAGTGACGGCACTTTTGCCAGAGATATTCGCCTTAGTCAATCAGTTGGTTATAGCTTGCTATGTGCCGAAGGAGCTAACCGCGCGGCGATTAATCAGAGAGTTGGCGATACAAGTTCGCCTAGTTTCCTGAGAACATGGGACTACGCAACTACAGCCGCAGAAGTGGCAGAATCCGCCGGAAAAATGCTGTACGCCGATTACGTTGAATCGGGCAATTATCCGATAATTATGGCAAATCAGTTTGGCGGCGTAATTTTTCATGAAGCCTGCGGACACCTATTAGAAACGACGCAAATTGAACGCAAAACAACACCTTTTGCCGACAAAAAAGGACAAAAAATTGCCCACGAAAGCCTGACAGCGTGGGATGAGGGATTGTCTAGCGAAGCTTTTGGTACAATTGATATGGACGATGAGGGAATGCCAGCCCAACGTACCTTATTGATTGAAAAAGGCATATTAAAGAACTTTATCAGCGATCGCACAGGTTCGATGCGTACTGGGCAACCCCGCACTGGTAGCGGTCGTCGGCAAAATTACACCTTTGCAGCCGCTTCAAGGATGCGTAACACCTACATCGCCCCCGGAGACTACGCTACAGAGGATTTATTTGCATCCATCGATAAAGGCATTTATTGCAAAAAAATGGGCGGCGGTAGTGTCGGCGCAACAGGTCAATTTAACTTTGCTGTCGATGAAGCTTATCTAATTGAAAATGGCAAACTAACTAAACCCCTCAAAGGTGCAACCCTAATTGGCGACGCGCAAGAAATCATGAACAAAATTTCTATGTGTTCCCAAGACTTAGGACTAGCAGCAGGTTTTTGTGGCTCTGTAAGTGGCAGTATTTATGTAACTGTAGGTCAACCACACATCAAAGTAGATTCAATTACCGTCGGCGGTAGATAAAAGGCTGCCAACTTAATCTCTCAAAAAGGATATCCATAAAATATTTCCCCCCCTTTCTCAAGGGGAGTCAAAAAGCGGTGTAGCTTAACCTGACCGCTTTGTTGACGTGGGTTAGGGGGGATCTAACCGCTAGGCCATATCAAAAAGCCCCTAAATCTTCCCAGACACAGCAACCGAATAAAAATCCGCCGCTTTTATTAAATCCTCAACAGATTCCTCTTTTGTATCAAAAGCAGTTACTAGCCGTACTATTGTTGAATGCTCTCCTTCCCAACGATAAAACTTGAAACCATCTGTTATTAATCCAGCAATAACAGCTTCGGGTAAGTGTAAAAATATCTCATTTGCATCTACTGGATAACAAAGCTTTACTCCTGGTAGCTTGCTAAGTCCTGTCGCTAATTTATCCGCCATTTTGTTCGCGTGAGCCGCATTTTTGAGCCATAAATCGTTATCTATATAAGCTTCTAACTGCGCTGACAAAAATCGCATTTTTGACAACAAGTGTCCGCTACGTTTGCGCCTGTAGCTAAAGGTTTGGGCTAAATCGGGGTTGAAAAATATCACAGCTTCCGCCGCCATAGCGCCGTTTTTAGTTGCTCCAAAACACAACACATCTACACCACAA
>CAJQOK010000178.1 GCA_905479905.1 uncultured Aliterella sp. | reverse complement strand
TATCGATCCATTGACTAATAGCCTTTTGATGTTCTAAAACTGCTAACTTAAATTGTCCTTGCCAATTATCAAAGTTGCCTTGTTGTAAAGCTAAAACTAATTCCGCTTGATGGCGCTCTAATAAGCTTGGTAAATATAGCCAGCTTTGAAACTTGCTGATACTTGCTTGAAAACCTTGTTTAATTAAAGTTTCGGCTTTTTGTTTGATGTCAATTTTTGATTGATGATTTGCTTTGGCGGCGGTTATCTCTACTAAAATTGCTTTTTTCTTAACTTCTAGAGCAGTTTTTACTTGAGAAGCAATTTCTTCTACACGCGATAAACGATGATCGATTTGTTTCTGCACCGCTACTATACTTTGCAAAGCCGATTCAAAGGTAGAAAGCCCGCTAATTTGAGCCGCCGCTATATCTCCTTTGAGTCTGGATCTTAAAGCAGGTAAAGCATCAACGCGATACAAGTTACTAATTCCTGGCGGTAGCTGAGAGCGGAAACTTTCAGCCACAAATCGCAAGCGGTGGAATACTTCTTTTTGCTCGTCAGATTCTAATAAATTGAGAAAATTAACGACAAAAACTACTGTTGTAATCCCCCGATCTAGCAGCCAATCGCGCAAGTTTTCTCGCTCTCCCAAAGTCATCAGCTTACGCGCATCTAGTACCTGTACTACCAAATCGGCGGTTAATAGGCGATCGCGTACTAGGTTGTCTTGAGCTTGGCGATCGTTTGTACCAGGCAAATCAAGCAATTCTACCCCAGTTTGCAAGAAAGGATGAGGATAAAAAACATCTATTGATGCAACATCGCTCCGCATACATCGTTGCTCGTCTAATAAGGCGTATTCTTGCAAAATCTGCGTACCACGACTGCTTATTTCTGTACCATCAGTTAAAATAATCCGCGTCTGCAACTCCTCCCCATACCCAACACGAATCGCCGCGCCCGTTGTCGGGATTAGATCAATTGGCAAAGTACGGCTACCAAGCATAGCATTTAGCAGCGTTGACTTACCGTAGTTAAAAGGGGCGAATACAGCAATTTGATATACAGGATTTGCCACATAATCGCAAATAGAAATTGCATCTTTACGTAACTGCGAATATTGCTCCTTGTCTAACAATCCAATCGCTGCTTTTAAAGCCTGTGTAACATTAACTTCTTGCATACAGTTTTAGGCTGACAAGAGATGTTGATAAGCGCTCTCAACGCTCTTAACTTCGTCAGAGATATTGTTTTCCAACATTCTCAACCGTGCTAACTCTGCAACGCGATCAATTTCATGGGATGCTTTTTGCACGCTCAAGTTTTCTAACTCAGATTTACGCGCTTTAATATCTTCGTTGATTCTTGCATTCACTTCTGTTTCGTAAGCTTCAAAACACTCTTGCACGGCATCATAAACGGGTTGCCATTGCTCTTGTGCTACTTGGGGTAAGTATTTGACTAACTCTTTTTTTGTGGCTTTAACCAATTGCTGACGAGCGCTATCGGCTTGCATAGCTCCAATTCCCAAAGCCAGAAGTGCTAAACTAATTGGGCCTAAAATAATTCCCGAAAAAGTTGCGATCGCGCCACCAATCCCAATTACCGCAACTAAATTGAGCATGATATTTTTCCAATCCATACCTACCCCAGCTAAGGCTACTCCTGCTACATTACCGGAAGCTAGAGAAATTAAACCCATTGCCCATTTTGCCCAACTTGGGGAATTATCTTCTGTTGCAGCGCTACCTATTTGAACTTTTTGCCCAGTAAGTTTTTCGGTAATTTTGTCTGTAACTTTGCTGTAAGAAGCGCCATAATGAGCCGCACTTTGCGATAATTGCACAAAAGCCGCATTCATCTGTTGTTCGCCCATAACACTAAATGCTGCTAACTTGTCATGAAGATATTTTTCAAAAGCCTGTTTAAGCGCCGTTTCAAAAGCTTCTCGTTTACTTTTATCTAGAAAGTCCATAAATTTCAATTCGGGCTGATAGCGCAGAAAGTCTGACTCAAAAGTATCGCCTAACTTGAGAACATAAGTGCGAAAAGTATCAGCAATTTCTCGTGCTTTTTGTTGCTTAACTGTTCTAATTTCGGTTTGAAATTGGTTACTAATATCTGTCAATTTATCAAATTCTGGTTCTACCGAATCAATCCGCCGTTTTAACTCCTCAATATCTTGTTCTAATAAAGGTATGCGGCGTTCGATTGCTTCGTTGACGTGCTGGTAAGCAAGCCGTGCTAAAGTTCTTGCTTGTCTGAGTTCTGAAACTGCTCTTTCTTTAGTTAAAAAAGTGCTAATAGCACCCATAAATTCAGTAAATCCAGTACCTTCTAAGGAAGCATCAGGATTTTTTAATCGTCGCCGTAATGCCTGAATTGAAGAAACTTCAAATACTCGCTCGTCATAAACATCGTATCCGTCTATTTGACAATATTCAGCTAAGTTAGCTTTGAAAACTCGGCGTAATTTTTCTTCAGATTCCGCTAATTCTTCCTCGTCGTCAGGATCGATTAAGCTTTCTTTTACTTGATCCCAAGCGTTAATTAAAAAGAAAACTGTTAAACCGCGACTTTTGATATAGTTTTCTAAATAACGGCGTTCTCCAAGCGTACAAGGCTGAGAAGCACGCATTACAAACAAAATAGCATGGCAATTATTAACGTAACCTAAAGATAATTCGTTTCGGGCTTCTGTATCATTTAAGCCAGGGCTATCAATAATTTCTACGCCTTTTTCTAGTAATGGTAAAGGATACTCAACTACCGCATGACTAACTTCAGGAAAAGCAAGTTTTTTTTGTTGTTCTAGTTCTTTAGCTTCTGACGCATCAATAGTATAGCGCTGCTTGAAAGTTTTAAAATCTAAGTTTTCTGGGCTACTGCCATTATTAAAGTGAACAGTTACTTTTTTTTCTAACCCATACCGCAAAATCGTTAATATTGCCGTACAAGGATTAACATCGCTAGGCAATAAATTTTCGCCAATTAAAGCATTTAAAAATGTACTTTTACCTCGCTTCATATCGCCCAATACTAACAGCCTAAAAACCCCATTACGCAAGGCAACACTTGCTTTAGCTATATCTTCTATATCTCTAGATAATTCTAGCTTTCCCGATTGGTTTTCGCCCTCTAATTCTGCTTTTTCTAGAGTTTGGGCGATCGCACCCAAGCTTTGCGATACCTGTAACCGCGCTTGAGACACTCGATCTAAGTCATTAATAAAATTTGTCGGCGCAATTTTAGCACTCATATTATTACTTTCCTATATAAATATTAAGGGTATGTTTTGCACACCCCTGTTAGTCTTTCTGACTTTGCTATTCTTAGTTACTTTTGTCCGTAGCAATTACCGAACGCTTTACTAAATGTTCAAAATGATAAAGATAAGCGGCAACAGTAACCCAAATAATCGCTATTATTGAGACTAGCAAATTATCGCGGCTGCCATGATACAAATACCTAACTGAACTAACATCAATAACCAGAAAATCTAAAACTCCAATGGTGATAATTGTTGCTAAAAATATAACTATCCAACTGTACAAACCTTTCCACCAGCTAATTAAACCAGGATTCCAACCTTGGACTTTATCTAGTTTTAATAAATCGTTATTTGGCAACATAACATCTAGTAATAAGTTAAGAAAGTGGTGAATAATTGCAATAAATAAAATAGGCGATAATATAGCAATTACTCCAAACATGGCATCTAATCTTGGCAGATGCTGAGTCAAATAATAGCCAATTTTAAAAACTTTATCTGCTCCTTTTACTAAACCCGATAAAATTAAACACAAAAAGATTGCACTTATCCAAGAACGAGGATAAGGAATCCAGGGCGACCAATTTTTCATTGCCAAATCCTATATTTGTTTATTAATAAGTTAACTTCCAATTTATTCATAAAACTTTCGCACTGAATAAGCTTGATACTTAAGTTATTTATAAACTTTAACCCTAAAACTATTGTTTGCCTAGATAACAACAAAAAGTTTATATATACCTAAACTTATGCGTATAAACGCTAGTATTTAATATCTTTGCAGAAATAATTTGCTTATTGTAAGTAGATATACAGAAAAAATATTTATAAATAATTTAATTCTATGTTTACTCTAAGTATTTTCCACTAATAAAAGCAAAAAGTAACATAGCTATTTTGAAATAATTTAGATGGCGGGTATCTGCGGCAAAGTTGTAGGCAAATAATCTTTATGTTAAATTCTTTGCCAATAGTTTGAAATAAGGGTATTGAGGGTTATATAGATAGTCTTAGTTCAAATAAAAGGGTTTAAATAATGAGTTTAAGTATTCTTACTATGATCGCCTACAGTGTCTTAGCACTTATCGGCGATCTCTGCGATTACTTTTAGATGAAATGAGGCTGAAAATTTTTGGACAACTCCTCAATCGGTATCGCTAAAATAAAACCGGGCTAGTACGGGAAGATGATCGCTAATATTTTCAATTAGGCTTTCTAACGTGGCTTTTGTTTGCACTGAACTACCTTCTTCTAACAAAACATTCCAATTTACTACCCTAGCTGTTTGTTGAATATCAGCTTCGGGAACGCTAGAAGACACTACAATCAAATCTAAACGCGATCGCCTATTACCTACTGATAAGTAACTTGGTTCAGCATCCCCACTTTTGTTAAAACTGATAAACTTAAGCTCTCCCGCAGCTTCTAATTGCCGCAGTGGTTCCCATTCTGGTCTTTCGGGGGGAGCATTCCAATCTCCAGCAATAATTACATCTTCGTCTGTAGCGCCCTCTTGAATCCATTCAGCTAAACGCTCGGCGGCGGCGATGCGCTGTTCTTGACCGCCACCACGTTGAGATTTTAAATGCACTCCTACCAAGTTGAAATCAAAAGGCTCGTCTTCTTTGTAAGCGGTGAAAGTTGCAGATAGCGGTAGCCTGGGAAATACAACTTTTTCTGTATCGCCAACTTGCACCATTAAGTCTTCTAAGGCAAAAAGTTCTTCTATATCTGTGGAAGCTTTCACCCACTCCATATCGTATACAAAGGCAACTCTTTGATCGCCGCCTGTTGTTCCGTAAGCAGTTTTATACAGTCCTGCGCCGGAGGTAGTCAGCATATCAACAATTACATCAAGAGCGCCATCTTCAATCTCTTGCAAGACAAAAATATCAGCGTTCAACTCCTGCATAATAATCCGGATATTTTCGACGCGCTTGGGATCTCTGTCGTTGAAAAACTTGATGTTCCAAGAGATTATGTCTAAAAAGCGATCGCTACCAACAAATTTTTTAGGTACAAAATCCCCACTTCTAAGCAATCGAGAGATGTTGTCGTTCAATATTGGGGGATTTTTTCGATTGGGTCTACTGCTTTGCATAAGTCACTCAATAAAGCTTTAACCGCCAAAATACGGCAAACTCTTTAAATGCACAATAAAGGAACTTTAAGAGAAGGCTAATACTTGCCAACAAGTGCGATCGCATCTTGAAATGAGCGAGGAATAAAAGTGTTGCAATCGAAGGTGCTAATATGTACAGTAAGTCTGTACATATATTAAGGTAATTATGCAAACTACCTATACCAAAGCCCGTGAAAATTTGGCTAGTCTCCTAGACCAGGTTGTGGATGAGCGAGAAATTATTATTATTGAGCGTCGTAATAAGCCAAATGTGGCATTGATTGCCGAAGATGAGCTTACAAGTCTAAGAGAGACAGCTTATCTTTTGCGAAGTCCTCAAAATGCTGCGCGTCTGCTTAATGCTTTGCAATGGTCTAGATCAAGAGATGAGGAAATTTTAGCACCAGTAACCGTTGAACAGGCGATCGCATCCTTAAAACAGGAGTTAGGGATTGGCGAAGAAAAAGAAGAAGGTTGATCTTCCACCTCCACCGCCTGCATTACCTGTAAGATATCCAGATTTTAGTCCACAATTCAAAGATGACTTAGGTTGGTGGTACAAAACTAATCCTAACAAAGTGGACAAAATTTTTGCTTTAGTTACGAATGTGATGCAGCATCCGTTTGATGGAATAGGCAAGCCGGAAGCGCTTAAGCACTTAGACGCTGATACTTGGTCGCGGCGAATCGATTTAGAACATAGGCTTATCTATCGGGTAAAACAGGATAGAGTAGACTTTCTACAGGCTCGTTATCATTATTAGAGAGCGATCGCCTGTGGCAGTGCGAAAGCGATCGCTCTCTAATAAATTTTTTAGGTACAAAATCCCCACTTCTAAGCAATCGAGAGATGTTGTCATTTAATATTGGAGGATTTTTTTTGTTAGGTTTACGGCTTTGCATAATTCACCAAATAAGGCTTTAACCGACGAAATACAGTAAGCTCTTTAAATGAACGATAAAAGAACCTTAAGGAAAGACTAATACTTGCAGAGAGTTTTGCGGTAGATTAAGGCGATTCTTTATTCGATAAGATTGTCAATTCCAGAAATAGCATAGTTGATAGCTTCCCAGTATTTAGTTCCATCAAGGACAGTTTCTTCACTAACATTAACCCCTTCGATATCAGCATTGCGAAGATTGGTATCGATCAAACCAGTGCCACACAGACTAACGTGTCTGAGAATAGCACCTTCAAAATTAGCTCTGCTCAAATCGGAATCACTAAGGAAAGCATTACACAGATTAGCCCCCTCAAAATTGCTCTCAGTGAGATTAGCACTCTGAATGTAAGCCTTTCGCAAATCGGCATTTCTGAAGTTGGTGTTTTTAGCAGTAATGTTGTTCAAATTAGCTCTGCTAAAGTTAGCTCCACTCAAATTAGCCTTACTCAAGTTGGATTGACCGAGCCTCGCTTGAGTGAAGTTAGCTCCACTCAAATCAGCCCCACTCAAATCAGTCAAACCCAAATCCAACTCACTGAAGTCTCTCTCCCCAGCAGCATAACGAGCCAACAACTCTTCTCTAGTAATCTTAGCCATGACTTGTCTGCAAATTTACTAACTGACATCTACAATCCTGCTCAAGCGCCACAGACGATGCGGGAGTTACAAATCAAGCCAATGCGATCGCGCCTGCTGGTAGTTCATAATAAAGGCATTGGGTTTTAGGTCTAACTATGACTGCAACATCGCTTGCGCTACCTACAGAAATAATCCATCTTTCAGGGATAAGTTGGCAGACCTACGAAACGCTGCGGTCAGAATTAAGCGATCGCCGTCTTCGGCTTACTTATAATCGCGGTACTCTAGAAATCATGGCTCCTTCTCCAGAACACGAACTTAGTAAAGAAGTCCTTGGTCGATTTATTGAAACCCTAGCAGAAGAAACGGCTCTTCCGATTTATCCTTTAGGATCGACGACATTGCAAAGACTAGAACTAAGTGGCGTGGAACCCGATAAATGTTTTTATATTCGCAATATTGCCTTAGTTCGGGGCAAGAAGCGATTGGATCTTACGGTCGATCCACTCCCCGATTTAGTAATTGAAATTGATGTTACCAGCAGTTCCACTAATCGTCTCCAAGTTTATGCCGATATGGGTGTAGCAGAGGTTTGGATTTACAACGGGGATTCGTTGATAGTTAAACAACTGCAAAATAGCACTTACATTGCTTCTCAAACAAGTCAATTTTTTGCAAATATACCGATTACAAAAATTACTGGATTTTTACAGCAAGCCCAAACAACAGATTATCTTGAATTAGTAAAAGCGTTTCGCCATTGGGTGAGAAGTCAGATTGAAAATTAACTCATTTCATCAGTCGTGAAGGATGGAATTAGGAAAACTCCGTAGCTCTCAACGCGCCTCCAGTCTTAATCCTCAACAGTACGTTTAACTTTAACAACCCTACCAATCCCAACTACGGCTGGTCAACACGGGGCGACAGTGCGATCGCTAAAAGACAACCAACACTAAAAGAAAGCGATCGCACTCTTAATAAGTTAGGAATAGAGACAAATGTATTAGGTAACAATTATGGCTGTGGAGTACGATTTAGTAGTTATTGGTGGCGGTTCTGGTGGCTTGGTGGTTGCAGGGGTCGCCGCCGCTCTCAATGCTAAGGTAGCGCTAATTGAAAAGGATCGTTTAGGCGGGGATTGCTTGTGGTATGGTTGCGTTCCGAGTAAATCTTTGATTCACGCTTCCCGCTTGGCTTACCAAGTAAAAAACGCCGGAAAATTTGGCATTTATAGCGAAAATATATCTATTGATTTTAGTAAAGCGATTTCTCACGTTCAAAATGTCATTTCCAATATTGAACCCCACGATTCCCCAGAACGCTTTGAAGGATTGGGCGCAGAGGTGATTTTTGGCGATGGGGAATTTATAGATCATCATACTTTTAAAATTAATGGCAGAAGTATTAAAGCTAGAGCCTTTGTCATTTCTACAGGCTCAAGACCCGCCATTCCTGCTATTGCTGGGCTTAAAGAAGCAGGATATATTACCAATGAAGAAGTTTTTTCGATGACTGATCGTCCTGAAACTTTAGCGGTAATTGGTGGCGGCCCGATTGGTTGCGAATTGGGACAAGCCTTTTCTAGACTAGGTTCGGAGGTTACTATTGTTGCAGGAAGCGATCGCCTTTTACCCCAAGAAGACCCCGAAGTTGCTCAAATAGTTGCAACTCAATTTGCTGCTGAAAATATCCGCGTCCTCACTAAAACGCGCGTTGAACGAGTAGAAGTTATTAACGGTAAAAAGGTACTATGGGCGGCGGGAGAAAAAATCGCAGAAGTAGACCAAATATTAGTTGCTGCGGGAAGACAACCTAATATTGAATCCCTCAACCTTGAAGTTGCGGGGGTAGAAATGCGACTTCAAGGCGAAGCTGGTTATGGTAATTCTGGTAGTAAAAAAGGTATCCGTGTCAATGCCCTCCTTCAAACTACTAATCCCCGCATTTATGCCTGTGGTGATGTAATCGGCGGCTATCAATTTACTCATGTCGCCAGTTATGAAGCCAATATTGTTTTAAAAAATGCGTTGTTTTTACCTGTAATTAAGGCTGATTATCGGGTAATTCCTTGGGCAACCTTCACCGACCCAGAACTAGCGCGGGTGGGATTAACCGAGCAACAAGCAAGAGAGCGTTACGGGGATGATGTGCAAGTAGTTAAACAAGAATATGCTGATGTAGACCGCGCTCAAGCTGAAGCTGCAACGATAGGATTTGCCAAAATTATTGTCCGGCGTAATGGTCAAATTCTGGGCGCTCACTTGGTAGGAGAGTCGGCGGGGGAGTTAATTGCTGAAATTGTATTAGCCATGTCTCACAACCTCAAAATATCGGCTCTAAGCGGCATTCACATCTACCCTACTTTGTCAGAATTAAACAGTAATGCAGCTTTTGCTCTAACTCAGCAAAACTATGAAAAAAGCCCCAGACTGCAAAAATTATTAACAAAGGTGTTTCAGTTACTACGGGCATTCGGCTAAGTTTTGGTCAGCTACAATCGCTGTAGTAGATAAGTTTCCTAAGTAATTGTCCTAATCAGGGCGACTTCTTGTCTCTTTCCCAAAAGTTTAATCTGCGTAGCGACTTTGAGCCGAATACCTAAAATTATTCCCCCAACTCTTGACAATTGAAAATACATATACTACATTTGTAATACAAGGCGTTTCACCGAATCATCACAAGTGTTTTTGGCGAAACGATTGATATTAGTGATAAGGATTTAATTACTTGTGGCGGGTAGCTCAATTGGTAGAGCGCCAATTTTTGCCTGAAAAGGACGCAGAATCGAGGGTTATCGTTGAAAAATAAACACCTTAATTCGCCGGGGTGCGGGTTCAATTCCCGCTCTGCTACACCAAAAACCAAATACTTGTGGCGGGTAGCTCAGTGGTAGAGCGCTAAAACATCCTTGTTCATAACTTGCTTGCAAGAGCCGAAGAATTGAGGGTTATCGACTTCAGATCGAGAGGTCGCAGGTTCGAGTCCTGCTCCGCTACACCAAAAACAACGTAAAGACATTTTTTAAATTGTCTAAGTTTTGCCTGCAAAGG
>CAJQOK010000177.1 GCA_905479905.1 uncultured Aliterella sp. | reverse complement strand
AAATTGTTTAAAAAATCTATTTGGATTCCTTCCCCTAGCTGTTGGCTAAAAGCTATTGGTTTAGCTATTCCTACTTGGGTAGGAGGAGGAGGTACGGCAATTTTTAGCTTAGAAGTTTGGCACGGTGCTTTCTTAGTTATTTTGGCGGCTTTCAAGAGCGCACCATCTGCAACAATTGGCGGATTATCACTATTTACAGTTGGATTTTTATTTGTTTCCTTGGTTTGGTATTTGCTGACAGTAATTTTGTACTCTTTAGTTTTGCGCTTTTTGTGGAAAGACTTACCACAGTTCTTACATTGGTTGAAGCCACCCCAAAAAAAGCGCGATGTCATTTTTGGTTGGGCAGTGTCTACTTTGGCAGTTTTGGTTGGAGCCGCGCCGTTTTTACTGACGACCTTCTACTCAAGTCGTTTAATTGTGGAAAGCTTAAATCTTAGAGGTTTAACAAACGATTTAATTGTTGGAAAGATGTTTGGCGGTTGGTATGTAACCGCCGTTTATCTCTATCACTTAAGGAGCTATAGCAATTTCAGTCCTAGAAGTCGTAAGGCGCGATCGCACTAAAAAACTCCCCCATCGATGGGGGAGTAGTTCGGCACGTCAGGCAATTAATTTAAATTTCAGGAACTTGCAGATCGCGCTTGTTTCCGGCGTAGTGTCGATAAATAACTTCTGGACTATTACCTACCCATCTAGAAACGTCTTTCGCGTCAATACCCGCATCAATGCAAAGGGTAATAAAAGTATGGCGTGTTTGGTACTGAGGACGATAATGATCTATTTTCCCATCAGTCGCAAGTTGCTCTACTACCCCTACATATTGCTTTTCATAATGCTTGCCTCCGTGCCAAACACTATAAAAAGTACAGATATTGACTTCATTTCCCTTCATCGATGTAAATACCGGGGAATTTTCATCATGTGCATCAGTCTTTATAGAAAGCAAGAAAGACTGCAACTGCTTATTGCATGGAAACACTCGCTTATCTTGGTTCTTTAAACCCTTGCGGATTCTACCGCTAGGAACGCTCACTACTGCCTCGCAAAAAGTAATTTTAGAGCAATCAACATTTATATGTTTCCACTTCAACCCAATTGCCTCAGAAGTCCGACAACCTGTTAAAAATAAAAACTGAACAAAAGGAGCATAACAATTGTATTTAGGATGACTTTGGAAAGCTTCAATAACTACCTCTCTCTCCTGCTTGGAAAAAGGATCTATATCCATCTCTTCAGTTGAGTTTTTAGTCAATTTTATTTCTTGGGCCATTTCGTTAAAAGGGCTTGTTGTAGTTAATTTCGATTTCAATGCCCAATTGCAACAAGCGTTAATTTGTGTCAGTATTCGTTTCGTGGTGTAGGGAGAGGTACTAGAAAGTAAAAAATCTCTAATTAGTACAGCATCTTCCAAATTGACGCTAGGTAATCTTTTCAGATGATTTGCCACTCTAGCGTAGTTTTTAGCTAGGGTAGTTGCTTCTACTTGCTTGGAACGGAATTCGGTGTATTTTTCCCACAAGCTCAATAAATCTAATTCCTGTTTAGGCTTGAATGACTCGATTATTGTTAAATGGGCATGAGGCTTGTATTTGTTTAAAGTACCATCGAAATTATCAGACAGCATATCTAAGTGCATCTGACGTGCGATCGCTTCTCCCCTTAATCTATTTTCTGAAGTATCAGCCAAGCCAAGGGCAAAGGCTTTTTGCTGTCCACTAACTCTAAATCGAATTCTAAGTCTGCCTTGGAAAGATTCTATTGATGGAGTTCCTTTGCTATTTTTACCCGTAGGAGTCTTGCTGTACATAAAATGAGTATGATTAATGCGTTACGTTCATTTATCATACTCACTTCATACTTAAAATGCAAGTTGCACTTAAATACTTTTAAGTATTTATTCAAACAATGTAAGCCAGTGTTTAATAATTAAATACTCAGAAACCGCTTGTAGACTTGATTCTCAACGGAGAGGGTGGGATTTGAACCCACGATGGCTTGCACCATAGCGCATTTCGAGTGCGCCGCATTCGACCACTCTGCCACCTCTCCAAAAGACAACAAAACTGTTGCAGTTAATCACTATAGCATTTTTATAATAAAGACGCATTATTTTCAACAGTTTCTATCGTTGACTCAAATTTGTTATTGGGTGTCCATTGAATAGCACCATCACGTCCAGTCAAAAATATCTTTGTTTTAATTTTTTTAAAGCCAGCCGTATTTGAGACAGTATATTGAGAATAAGCGATCGCAACTTCTGGCTTTATTGCTGCAACTAAATCTGCATCAAGGGTTTTTGCGAACAGTAGAACTCGAACAGAAGGTATATTTTGACTTGTAACTTGAATTTTTTTGTTACTTAGCTGCGTATTGCCCACCAATAACCATTTTTGATTTTGAATCTGTAACTGCCATAAAGGTATGCGATCATCTGTCAACTCAATCTGTGTTGAACCTGCTACTACTTTCTCTCCAGCAACTAATACTTTATAGCTTCCACTGTTAAGACTTCGGATTTTTTTATCTTCACCGATGCTGTAAAAGCTTTTAACAGGCATTTGCGCCAAAATCTCCATCCAGCCATCATTATCTTTAAGGGTATTTGTAGAAATCGCCCAATCAATAGAATTAATCCCTTGCTGTTGCAAAAAAGGTAAAACTGTAAAACGGGCGCTGGTAACATTTCCACTATTAACCAGCAAAACCTTACCTCGATCTTGAACTACTATTACTGGCTCTACTTTATCTGCTAGAACCGTGACACGAAAATCTGTAGCTGAATACCAAATTGGCAATAATACCAAACTAACCATTACCACCCCAACCAGCCACCAACGTTTATGTAACCAAGGTAAAAACCAAACTAAACTCATTAATCCATAAACTGCTAATAGTTGCCAAAGCGCTATTTTGCCTGTAGCTAGAGAGTTTCCCGGCAACTGATAGAAAAATTGTACTAGCCAAATTAATGTATAAGTAGGGTAGTATAACAACCAGGCGATCGCACTTCCAGCCGTAGACCAAATTAAAGCAGCGATCGCGCTGAAAATTCCCCCAATACTAATAATTGAGATTAACGGTATTGTCAGAATATTGACTACCAAGCTATAAGGCGGAATTACCCCAAAAATGTAAAGCTGTAATGGTAAAGTCCACAACATCGCTGCTAAGGGAATAGCAATTAAAGTTGCGATCGCATTTGGCATCCAATCCAACTTTGCAACTAGCGGTGGTACAGTAACAACTAATCCAAGTGTTGCCAGAAAGCTTAATTCAAAACCTAAGTCCCAAATCCACAAAGGATTCCATAATAGTAAAAGCGTTGCAGCTACGAGTAGCGATCCCAAAGGCTTAATTTTTCTGCTCGTAGCAACACCAATCAATGCACCAAAACCCATAATGACCGCTCTTAGTACCGAAGGCTGCAAACCAGTCAAGCCAACAAATCCAAATAACGCTACTGCACCACAGCTAAATTGCCATTTTGGAGAAAACCCTTTACTCAAAGCTATTACTAGGCCAAGAATCAAAGCAGTTTGAAACCCCGAAGCCGCTAAAGCGTGAGCTAATCCAACTCGTACAAATAAGTCTTTAATGTCGTAGGGTAAATCTACAGCCTTGCTACCTAAGACCATTGAACTTACAAGTTGCCCTTCAGGGCTTCCTAGCCAACGAATTTGCGATCGCACAATATGCTTATTAACTTGCCACAATCCCCATTTTGGTTGTTCGCCAGGCGTAAAACTCACCTGCATACCGTTCATACCAGCAAAGGTACTTTGTTGTTGCAAAAAGCGTTTAAAGTCAAAGCCACCGGGGTTAGTTGCAGGTTTTGGCTTATATAAAATACCTCTAATTGCGATCGCCTGTCTCGGATATAAAGCCGTTGACTGCAACAAAGGTACAGTTACATACAAATTACCCGTAATTTTAATTACCTTACCCCCTTGATTAAGTTCTTTCGCTTCTAGCCAAAATTGTCCCTTTTGACTCCGAGTTAAACGAGGTAAGCTACTAACTTCACCCCGAACTACAACAACTTGCTTACCATTATTAACAAACTGACTAATATCATTAACGGCTGGTTGCGGAGTTCTTATTTGAAAATACACCGTTGCCAAAAAGCCAACTACACCTGCGACTAAAAACAGGCTTGGTTTAAACTTTCGCCATTTAATAAATGACTCTCTACCATAAATGTTCTTTACTAAACAGCCTAAGAAAAACCCTATAGTAATTATTCCGTAACCACCCCAGCTAACCGACGTAGATAGCAAACCTATAATATAAGCAAGACATAGAGTTACAGCATTTGTCTGACTCATTAAATTTTTAGCTTAATATATAAGACTTTAGCTGCTTGGTTGTTTTCATGAGGTACAGACTTAATTTCAAACAGATCGATAGCTCTAACCAATTCACCTAATTTTTTATATCCATAAGTTCTCGAATCACAAGATGAAGATAGCTTGTTAATCTGACCTCCCAGTTCTCCTAAACTAGCCCAACCATCTTCTTCTGCGATCGCTTCATAAGCATTTTTTACAAGCTTAATCAACTTAGAATTCTCTTTCAATTCCGAGCTATTTTTTACATTGTTACTTTGAGGATCTTTTTTAGCCTTGGCCTCTAAACCTCCTAAATCTTCCGTTTCCTCCAAATTCTCTGTATAAGTAAACTTATCGCAAGCTTTCTGGAAAGGTTCAGGAGTTTTTTTCTCACCAAACCCATACACAATCAATCCAGATTCTCGGATCCGACACGCCAACCTAGTAAAATCGCTATCGCTGGAAACAATACAAAAACCATTAAAATTGTTCGTGTACAGCAAATCCATCGCATCAATAATCAACGCACTATCTGTAGAGTTTTTACCCGAAGTATAACTAAATTGTTGAATTGGTTGGATAGCAAACCTATTTAACTTATCTTTCCAGCTATTTAAGTGAGTGCTTGTCCAATCTCCATAAACTCGTTTAACATGAGCCGTACCGTACTTAGCAACCTCTTTAAGTAAAGCCTCGATTATACTAGCAGTCGCATTATCAGCGTCAATTAAAACCGCAAGTCTGTCTGATTTTAATTGAGTATCACTTTTCATACATCTGCCGGATTTTTGATTTTGCAACCTTCTAAAAACATACAGTAGCTATAGATTTTTTAAAAGTGGAAATCCTAACTTTTCACGCTGCTGCAAATACAGATTAGCTATTTTCCTAGCTAGATTACGAATCCTACCTATATAACGAGTCCGTTCCGTTACAGCAATTACACCCCTAGCATCCAACAGGTTAAATGTATGAGAACACTTCAAAACATAATCCAAGCTAGGTAAAACCAGTCCTCTTTGGGTAAGCTGTTCCGCTTCCTGCTCGTACAACCCAAATAAACTTATCAACATTTCTGGATTAGCAGCCTCAAAGTTATATACGCATTGCTCTATCTCACCTTGTAAATAGATATCCCCATAACTAAGATTATCCGTCCATTGGATCTTAGAAATCGCTTCTACCCCTTGGAGATACATAGCCAATCTCTCTAAACCATAAGTAATCTCCACAGACACCGGGCGACAATCAACGCCTCCACACTGCTGAAAGTAGGTAAATTGAGTAACTTCCATACCATCAAGCCAAACCTCCCACCCCGTACCCCAAGCTCCAACGGTCGCATCTTCCCAGTTATCCTCTACAAACCGAACATCATGTTCTTCCGGAGCAATACCTAAAGCCCGTAAGGAGTCTAGATAAATATCTTGAATGTTCTCCGGTGACGGTTTGATTAAAACTTGATACTGATAATAGTGTTGGAAACGATTAGGATTTTCACCATAGCGCCCATCCGTAGGACGACGACAAGGTTCAACATAAGCAACCGACCAAGGCTCCGGTCCCAACGCTCTTAAAAAAGTTTGAGGGTTTTTCGTACCAGCCCCTTTCTCTATATCGTAAGACTGGGCAATTAAACAACCGCGATCGCCCCAAAAAGTATGTAGTGCTGCAATTACCGATTGAAAATTCATAGCTCCCTTTGATCATCAGGACAATAGTATCAATCATTATTGCCTAAAACTACCGCCAAATATAGCTTCAAGGTTTTCCACAAAATTCTTTTCTCAAACCCCTTGACAACTTCCGAGAAGCTTGATAGATTAATAAAGCGCTGGAGAGGGAAGCGAAAGCGGAGCGAACCAGAAGGCACGCCGAACCATGAAAAAATTATAATTGAAAAGCCAAAAAAAAGCACTATAGTCTTCGTCAGA
>CAJQOK010000176.1 GCA_905479905.1 uncultured Aliterella sp. | reverse complement strand
TTTCTGGTCTAGTTTTGCCCAAGAAATCACACAACTAATGGAATTAAATCGTAATAAACGTCTATTTTATCAGCGAGGTTTACGGGCTATGAACTTGATTGAGTCTAGGTTTTAGCTATTGTTGTCACCCCTTCAGAGAGTATGCTTAAGAACATCTTTAATTAAAATTCTAGGATTAAAATCTCCCGGATTAACTCGATGCAACATTTGCTTTAAGGCGTTCGGTGTAAAGGGATAAAGCCCTATTCCATTCATTTCACCAAAACCAGCATGACAAGCTAGACGATGTTCGCATTCTTCGCAGAAATTTGGTATTTCAGTTGCATTTTCTTTGTCTTCATTTACACTATTTGCCCAGCTAATAAGTTGTTTATCTTCTACACGAGCTGCATTAAGATACCGAACTACAAACTGTTGCATATCTGTTTCAGTAACCAAAGATTTGTCGCTGACTTCACCAACATCTAAGTTGACACTAAAGGTGACTCGTTGCTGCACTGTATCAATGAGGTTTTCAAAGTAGCCTGTTGTACAAGCTAAAGCAGTTCTAATTGCACACAAAGACTTGCTTCCCGGTTGTTGAGGTATTGCTAAAACTGCTTCTAGCACCTCTCGATCTATACCCTGCAATTTAAAGAAATCTTCAATTAGTAGCACCAGTTCAATATCTTTTTCTGCTAAAGTTTCTCGAACTTCACGCATCAGTCTTTGCAAGTCTTCTCTACCAAGGCTTAACACCTGAATAATAGCTTCATCAAGGTGGAAATTTAACCATTCTACTGTTGCTTTTTGTACATCCTCATCACCAATTAGAAAGGAATAAAAATCACGGGCTTGCTCTCCGGCTCTACTCAGATACAAGACATCTAAAGGTAAGTCATTAAGAGAGAATTGTCTCCTTTCTTCTACAATTTCAAGTTTATTGTGCTGTCCAAGGGTATGCACAATTAAACGGTGAATAATACCGCTATCTTTTAGCCAATGTTGTCGGAAGAAAGGATCGTAAAGTATTGAATCAAGTTCCTTAACTAAATATTTCTGTGTTTCAGTAATTTGAGAGCGATCGCGCTGACTACTTGTACCTATTGCGATCGCCAATTGGTTTAATAATTGCTCCCGTGCTTGCAATTGGGTTAACGTACTTGTAGCTCGTTTTATCCGTTGATGATAATCGGCAAACTTTTCGCCTTCTATTCCTTCAATCCTAAGAATCATCTCGATAATGTCTTTTAAATTAGTACCTAGTTTAGGAATTATTAAAACTTTGCGTTTATCTGTCGATTTTATATTTGCTGCTAACCACCGAATTAAGTGCGATTTCCCTGCACCTGTACTACCCAATACTGGTACAAAAGCAAAGTCTTGAGTTGCTAAAAAGTCTTTCAAAAATTCCTGTTCGCTGTAGATAATTTCTGTACCACCCTTTATAAGTTCTCCTTTTTTCATTGCCACCGGGTGATGAGTTGCTAAAAATACATAATCTGGAGGTTGGGTTGCTACCACGTTCATCACGCGCTGAACTCCATCGAAATTCCAGCAAACAAAGTTTTGAAAAGTCATGATTTACCACAATAAATAATATGAGAAATTCGTCCATTATCATCAATGCGATCATTAGTTTTTGGTAAAAGCATTAAATCTGCATCTGATTCTCTAATTAGTTTGATGTAACCTTCATCTTGAAGGCGAAATAAAGCAAAAGCTGTAGATGTTGATAAATAATTAGTTTGGCGCGAACCAATATTTGCCTCAACAGCTTCTCTAAATTTCCCTGTTTCAAATAACGGGCATTTTATCGCTAATCTGTTTGTAAATTCATTGAGCAAAATCTTTTCATCAGTCTGTTGATTAAATAACAATTTGAGATTGCGTCTTATATAAACTGTAGGATCTGGAACTAATACTTTTCCTCCTAATGAATGACTCCAAGCTAAACCCAGGTAACACATCCAGTCACCTAATTGATCGAAAAGGCGATCGCTAGATAGCTTCAAAAACTCTCCGACTTTTTGTTGATGAACTTTTTTTTGTACGTCTTCCCATGTCCCAGGCGTATCATATATATCTTGCGCTAGATACCAAGCGCAATCATAAGCAAAATCTTCTTCATCTTCGTTATCTGAAGCAAAAAATAAATTAGCAAACGTGCTAGGTAATAGCTGAGTACCAGATTCAATACTTCTAGCTTCTTCAGGTAAGTTAGGATTAATAAAGATGTAAGCATCTTCTTCTATCAGTAAACGACATTTTAAGCTTTCACCAAGCGCCGCGCGGAACATTGGACGCGGAGGTGTTTTATTTTCAACTAATTTATCGGGAGAAAGAACTTGCTCTAAAACTTCTTTTTTTTCTCTCTGATCTTTAGCATAAAGCAAATATCTAAATATTCCTTGCATTCTGCTAGGATTTGCTAAAGATGTTTTTAATACGCTCATATTCCCACCTGTTTACAAAATGATTCAAAACGAAAACTACGACCGGGAAATATATCTATTAATCTGCGATCGCTTCGACTAGGATCGGGTGTATTGATAGAAAGCAAGATAATACATGGTGCTTGATTATAATTTTTAGGATTGTAAGACAAGGTATCTCCTGGAGAATAAAAGATTAACGTTGGAACGTAAGGCATTTTTATAAACTGATAATCATTAATGTCAAACCAAAAAGTGAGCGAATCAGCTTCTTGAATAAATGCGTCTTTTTGCTGCTTTGAGGTAACAACATTAGTAATGCCTTGAGTAATTAACCATCTAAATAAATTATGGCGCTGCACCTCCCATTTGCTTTGTTCAACTACATCGTAAAAAATTATCATCAAATTATTTCTTGCAAACAGATATTTAAGTTTTTCTCCAATATAAAAGTAAGGGTCTTGCCAAACAGGAATAGGTACAGGCATTATTCCTGAAAAAGCTGTAATTTTACGCCTTCTGCAAAAATTGCATCCACCGCAAGCACGAGAAACATTAATTGATTTTCTCAAAAATGGGGCTTCTCGACTAGGAATTGAATAAGCGTGGACAAAGATTTCTGAAAGGCAACGTTGTGGATTTGTTTTTAATGCTTCTAACATCAATTTTAAATTGCGATCACTCCAAAACTGACGGTTTGAACGCACTGGTTCAACTTGAGTTTCCCAAGTATCTTTTAGTAAGTGATGTTCGTTTGTAACGCTAATAAATTGAAAGTTACGATGTTCTTCAAGTGCTTGAAAATAACTCTCTTGAGCATCAAAATTATTTCTCAATGGCGGATTTTTCCAATCAAGCTTAATTAAATCTGCCCGATTCATTAACGTTAGGGTGCGAATATTCCATTTTTGATTTTCTTCGCCATCCATATCAATATCTCCCGGCATTTGAGAAGGAGAGGTATTTGTTGGAATAATAAATTTGCCATCCTCAGCAAGCTTTTTTCGATAAAACATACTTTCCCATCTCTGCAAACCTCGCTCGATGGTAATAGTTGATTTTTTGTTAAGAGAGGCAGCAATTATGCGATCTTCCTTAGTATGTAGTGTCAAAGAAACGGCGGCATTACCGTCACGCCCTCCTCTACCCACTTCTTGATAGAAACGATCAATAGTTTCAGGAATGCAAACATGAATAACAGCACGGACATCAGCTTGATCTACACCTAAACCGAAAGCAGAAGTTGCAACTACAATGTCAATTTTGCGATCGCGCACTTCTTGAATTAATTGCGATCGCTCTTTCGTGGTAGATTTGCCCGTCATCGTTGCATAGCGCCGAAATCCCGCCGCCGATAATTCACTGCGCCATCGGGCGACAGCTTCCCGCGTACTGGCGTAAATAATTAACGGGCGAGGTAGGTGATACACAGCCTCTAATAGCCTTTGCGTCCTTATTTCTTCGTCGTCACACCAAGCAAACCAATAAGCGGGTTCTGGGCGCAATTGGACGGCGGATATAACTTTAAAACCATCAGGTTGCCCAAATAATGTTTCTAAAGTATCTAAACAAGAAGCTGTCAAAGTTGCAGTAAGT